>CALXQT010000016.1 GCA_944390835.1 uncultured Alphaproteobacteria bacterium
GTTAATAGGTCGTCCATCGTTGCAAATCCTTCATTTCCTTGGGGTATATCATACTAAATAACGTTCAATATTCAAGGTTTTTACATAATAAAAATGGCTGTTTTTGGTAGCAAATAGGTAGCAAAAAGTTTTTAAAGAAAAAAGGCTTTCGTCTGAAAGCCTTGGAATCTGTGGCTCGGGCAACTGGACTCGAACCAGTGACATACGGATTAACAGTCCGTTGTTCTACCGACTGAACTATGCCCGAATAACGTGCCCTATATTATACCACTTTTTATACCTTTTCAAGTGTTTTTTTATTCGTTGCCATTTATCTTTTATGGTGCTATATTTCTTTCCGTCCAATACATATACATAGAGGAAGTAAAATGTTATTAAAAGGAAAAAAGATTCTGATTACTGGTGTCGCTAATGATTGGTCCATGGCTTGGGCTATCGCTAAGCGTGCACATGACGAAGGCGCAGAAATTGCTATGCCTTATGCAATGCCTAACCTGGAAAAACGTGTGCGCCCACTGGCGGAGTCCATTAATGCGAAATTCGTCCAAGAATGCAACGTTCAAAACGATGAACAGATGGATGCTTTGTTTAATAATATAGAAAAAGAGTGGGGTAAATTAGATGGTATGTTACATGCCATAGCTTTTTCTGATAAAAACGAACTGACCGGTCGTTACGCAGATACAACGCGTGCAAACTTTAATAATACTATGGATGTTTCTGTGTATTCTTTGGTTGATTTAACCCGTCGGGCTTCTAAATTAATGACAGATGGTGGAAGTATCGTTACTTTGACTTATTTCGGTGGTGAAAAATCGGTCCCTAACTATAATGTGATGGGGGTCGCAAAATCTGCGCTGGATAGCAGTGTTCGTTACTTGGCGTCTGATTTAGGACGTGATAAAATTCGTATTAATGCAATCAGCGCCGGCCCAATTATGACGTTGGCTTCTTCTGGCGTTGGGGGAATGAAGACGATGTTGCGCCTGAATGCAGAACAAACGCCGTTGCGCCGTAATATGACCTTAGACGATGTGTCAGGTGCAGCAATTTATTTGTTCAGTGATCTGTCAAGCGCTGTTACTGGTGAAGTTCATCATGTTGACTGCGGTTATTCAACTACGGGCATGATACCAAATGAACTGAAAGAAATTCTGTTGAAAGGTTTAGATGAACAGAATTAATAATAATCCAGGTTCTTTAATCCCACCAATGCGGTGGGATTTTTTATTACGAATATTTTCTTATAAAAAACAATTGATTTTTAATAAGAATACAATCATAATTAGAATATAGTCCTATAAATTGTGGGCATAATGGAGGGTGATATGCTGACTAATACAATGTTTTGGCATGCTATAGACAATTTGGCGGCTGCACATAATATTTCTTGCTCTAGATTAGCACAAATTAGCGGGATGGATATAACTGCGCTTAATAAAAGTAAGCGCATAGGGGCTGACGGTAAACCTCATTGGATGTCCGTTGGTAGTTTAGCCAAAATAATGAACGCCACCAATACTAGTTGGGCAGATTTTGCAAGTTATTTTCCGCAAGACTATGGACGCCCTTAATTAATTTAAAGATTGTATTTGGTGCGTGAATTTTTTATAATTTGTGCATGAGTAAAACACCTGATTTATTTATATTGGCAGAACATGCGGATCTTATAAAAAAACTGGAACAATGGGATATCGCATACCATCAAAATGACGCACCGATTGTTGATGATGCAACGTATGATGCTGCACGTCGTCGTGCCATAGAAATAGAAGAAGAGTTTCCTGAATTGGCTAAAAACGGGGCCTCTGCGCGCGTCGGTGCTGCTGTGTCTGAAAAATTTAAATCTTTTGCCCACAGTGTTCCGATGTTATCTATATCAGACGTATTTAATGAAGCAGAGGTAGCAGATTGGTTTAATAAACTTACCAATAAAGATATTTTTATAGAATTAAAAGTTGACGGTGTTTCTTATGCAGCAAGATACGAGCACGGTAAGTTAGTTAGGGGCCTTACACGTGGTAGTGGAACTGCTGGTGAAGACATTACAGAAAATTTACGTACAATTTCAGATATTCCGAAACAACTAAGTGGTGATTATCCAGATGTTATAGAAGTGCGAGGAGAGGTATATATGTCTCGTGCTGATTTTTTGGCGCTGAATGCGGCAGCCGAGGTAGCTGGAGATAAAGTATTTGCTAATCCTCGTAATGCGGCGGCTGGATCTTTGCGTCAGTTAAATCCAGAGATAACTGCTTCTAGGCGACTTTCGGCATTTGCTTATACTTATGGGGAACTATCATCACGTAATTGGGCTACGCAGTCAGAATATTTTGAAAAACTAGAATCATGGGGTTTTAAAACCACAAGTTATTGGGCAAAGCATGCTCATAATATGGTTGAAATTCAGCAGGTGTATAATGATGTGATGATGCGGCGTCCAGATATACCATTTGATATAGATGGTTTGGTTCTAAAGGTAAATGATGTAGATTTGCAAGAAAAAATGGGTGCGCGTGCAAATAGTCCACGTTGGGAAGTAGCGTATAAGTTTCCAGCCGCACGTGCGATAACATCTTTACGCGATATTACAATTCAGGTCGGAAGAACTGGGGTATTAACACCAGTCGCTGAATTAGAACCTATAAATATCGGTGGCGTTTTGGTGTCTCGCGCAACTTTACATAATGCAGATGAAATTAACCGTTTGGGGCTAAACGTTGGGGATAAGGTTATTGTTCAAAGGGCTGGGGATGTCATTCCTCAGATAGTCGGCGTCGCAGAAGATACGCCGAATGCTGCACCGTTCATTTTCCCTGATAAGTGTCCAGTGTGTGGTGGAAACGTTGTTCAGGAAACCGGCCAAGTTGCACGTAGATGCGTGAATACTTTGGGATGTCCGGCACAACGTATTGGTGAACTTGAACATTTTGTGTCTCGTAAAGGTTTTGACATAGATGGCTTGGGGACTAAGCAATTGGAGTTGTTCATATCTAAAGGGTGGATAAGAAATCCGGCTGATATATTTATATTGATTCTACATCATGGCGAAGAAATAAAAAAATTAGATGGTTTTGGGGAAAAGTCAGTTTCAAATTTGAATGACGCGATAGAAAACGCCAGAAAAGTTGAATTGCATAGATTCTTATATGCCTTGGGTATCCCAGAAGTAGGCGAGGTAACTGCAAAAATATTGGCGCGAACCTTCGGAAATCTTGAAGCTTTACGTAATGCGCCTTTGTGGAAATTAAAGCAAATTGACGGCATTGGTGAAGTTATGGCAGACGAGATTGTATCGTTCTTTGCTGATAGCCATAACAATGAAATATTAGATGAGTTATTAGAGCAGGTACATGTTTCTGAAAGTGCACCAGTTGCAGAAGATGCCGAGGCTCCACTTGCGGGGAAAAAGGTGGTTTTAACTGGTACGCTTGCAAACTATACTCGTGACGAAGCAAAGGAAATTTTAGAGCGCTTAGGTGCTAAAGTACAGGGCAGCGTATCTGCAAAGACAGATATTGTTTTGGCTGGAGCAGATGCAGGTTCAAAACTTACCAAGGCAGAACAATTGGGTATAACAATTTGGTCCGAAGCGGATTTGGAAAAAGTAATAATTAATGCATAAAAACGCCCAAATGGGCGTTTTTTTATAGACCGAACTTATATGCTGCACCAATATAAAACTCTGTTGCATCTATTTCGGTAGATGTGTGTCCCATATCAATGTCACCATAATTTTGGTATTTTAAACCAAGATTTAAATCTATTCGATTGTTCAGTGCAAAGTTAACACCAATCATCGCAGACCAAGACATGTCTGCCGTTGCGTCAGAAACGTTATATACTCCGTTTTCTTTTCCCCATATACCAGAAACACCAACACCAAGCCCGACATAGGGCTCTACAGCGCCGCCAAATTGCTTATAAATGTATACATTCAGCATATTTGACCAAAGGTTAAAATTAAAGTCGCTGTTGTATTTTTTTTGACCGCCACCGGTATAAGCTGTTTCAAATTCAATTTTTATATATTCTGTTAATCTGTTCCCAACATATAAACCTATACCAAAACCATCGTCTCGTAAAGTCGTACTATTACCGTTATCCGGTTCAAAACGAAATGCTATGTTGTCATTTTTATGCAAGCGAATGCCGACATAATTATCACGCTGTGGAGAATTATAATCGTAATCATAATAGTTGTCAGCAATTGCCGGTAATGCAATCATACATGTAATAAATATGGGTAGTTTTTTCATCTCTCTTTTTCCTTGGTTGCTATATTAAAGAATTATAATTTTAATTGATGGAAAAAAGCAAGGCGTTTGTGATATAATTCCATTAAGGTCATGGAGTTTTTCAATTGTTTTGGAAAAGTGCCGATAGGCGCAAAAGAAGTTTAACAAACCAAAGTCAAGGTCCATCAAGGGCTTTGCGTATTTTTGTATGGTGCGTAGATTTGTTTCTATTGGCGCTAGTAGCAGTGGCGATATATGTTGTTATTGTTTTTTTACAAATGCCATCATTGGATGCCATATTGCACGAAACTCGTCCTGCTGCAGTTGTTTTTTTAGATAAAGATGGTAACGAAATACGTTCGTCCAATCGCATAATGGGTACACCAGTATCGGTGGAAACTTTGCCACCATATGTATGGCAGGCAATTGTTGCGATTGAAGATAAGCGTTTTTTTGAACATGGTCCAATAGATATGCGAGGTATAACACGGGCTATGCTTTCCAATCTTATGCATGGGCGTATTGCTGCTGGTGGTTCTTCTATTACTCAACAGACGGCAAAAAACATATTTTTATCAAGAGAAAAAAAGATTTCACGTAAAGTTCAAGAATTAATATTGTCATATTGGTTAGAAAATAGATTTGATAAGAACCAGGTATTAGATTTATATATGAACCGTGTTTCTTTGGTTGGCGGGTTGCGGGGCATTGATGCTGCGGCACGTATAATGTTTCAAACCAGTGCTAATAAATTATCTATCGCGCAGGCGGCTCAGATCGCCGCAATGTTGAAGGCGCCAACTACATATAGCCCACTGGTAAATCCCGATAAAAATATTGCACGGGCCAGAATAATATTACAGGAAATGGTACGTCAGGGATATATAACATTGAATCAAGCACGTATTGCAGCCAAAGAATTGGCACCCGCAAAGCCAGCATCTAATACAAATATATATCGCTATTGGACGGACTTTGTTTTAGACGAGGTAGAATCAACAATAGGAACATTTGAATCAGATATGTATGTGTATACTACGCTGGACATGGGTTTACAAGAACGTATTGCCGATATATTACCTCAGAAAGTTGGTGAATACCAGGGGGCTTCTGTCGCGATGGAAACGACAGGTGCCGTTCGTGCAATGGTTGGTGGGACTAATTATCAGGAGAGTCAATTTAATAGGGCCTTGGCATTACGTCAGCCTGGAAGTTCCTTTAAGCCTGTTGTTTATCTTGTAGCACTAGAAAACGGTATGACGCCAGATGCATATGTAAACGATTCCCCGTTCACTATTGGCGATTATTCCCCGCAAAATTATAATAATCGTTATTACGGTGATATAACCTTAGCGACGGCATTCGCAAAATCTGTAAACTCTGTCCCGTTAAAATTAACCGAACAGTTTGGCATTGATAGCGTGCTTAATATGGCGGGACGTTTAGGGGTCGGAAATCAGTTAAGGCGAGAATATTCAACAGTTTTGGGAGCATCAGAAATGTCGTTGTTGGATTTAACAACGATTTATGCGGTAATATGGAATAATGGTTATTCTGTTCGCCCGTATTCTATTACTAAAATTACAGATCCAAAAGGAAACATTATTTATCAGCGAAATCCATCGGAACCATTGCAAATATTAACACCACAAACGGTTGATTACATGACGGATTTATTAGCGGATGTTATAAAACTTGGTGGTACCGGTCATCGTGCAGAAGCCCCGGGTGTGCTTGGGGGAAAAACAGGGACCAGTAATGCCAATCGAGATGCATGGTTCGTGGGGGCATGGAACAACCTAATTATAGGTGTTTGGATGGGTAAGGATGATTTTACTTCTATGTCGTCTAAAATTACTGGTGGTACAATACCGGCGGAAATTTTTCATGACATTGTGAAATAATTTCTTGAATAAAAATGGTGTAAGGTTTAGGATTAGAAAGTTATGTCAGTTTCATTAAATAAATTACCAAAATCTTTATGGGGTTTTTATTTTAAGTACGCAATGCGGGGGCATTGGGTGCTTATTATAACCTATGCGATATTTTTCTTTTTGGTTTTATCGGATGGTGTTTTATTTCCGAATTTCCAGCGATGGTTTATTGGTATTTTTGAGCAGACGCCGCCAGAAGGTGTAAGCTTTCTAAATTTTGCTTTACCGACGATATTATTAATAACAGGGTTATTTGTGATATGGGATGTCTGCTTGGTGTTAAGGTCTATGTTACGTGGGCGCTGGGCGCCGATAATATCCAATCAAATATCTGACGTTTTAAATGATTTTGTACAACATCAATCAATGTCTTTCTGGACGGGGCGTATGGCCGGTAAAATTAATTCGCAGATAAATTATGTATCAAATGGTTTTTATGTTATAGATAATTTTCTGGAAATATTCGGATCGATTATTGTTATAGCTATAAACGTTGGATTGATATTAGATATAAACGCATATGTGGCTTTGATTTTTGCTTTTGTATTTCTGTTCCGTTTGATTTATGGCCTTGCATTGATGAAATGGATGAGCAAAACGGCTAAAAAAGCCAGTGAAGACAGTAGTTCTTTATCTGGGAAAATAGTAGATAGTATTTCTAATTATTCTGTTGTGAAGTTATTTGCGGCCGCAGATTCAGAACGACAATATTTACAGCCAGCACGTAAAAAGTCCATTGCTTCTCGTATAGAGGCGACTTTTTCACAGCGTTGGTTCTGGGCTTTACCTAATTTCGTGTGGGATATAGCCTTTGGGTTAACGATGATTCTTTGCGTGATTTTGTTTGCGCGGGGGAACATGCTGATATCTGAAATAGTTTTTACCGTATCTGTATTCTTTAACGTAATGGGAATGATAAGTCGTATCATTGGTCAGATACCTACAATTGTTGATACACTGGGCAGTGCTAAAAAGTCTTATGATGAACTTAATGTAGAATTGTTTATAAAAGACGCAGAAAACGCACCTGATTTAATTGTGAATCATGGTAAAATAGAATTTAGGAATGTGTGGTTTAAGTATAAACGTAAATGGGTATTACGTGATTTTAATTTGATTATAAAACCCGGAGAACGCATAGGTCTTGTGGGATCATCTGGGGCCGGTAAAACAACTTTAGTTCATTTGCTTATGCGGTTTTATGACCCAACACTCGGTGAGATTTTGATAGATGGTCAGAATATAAAAGATGTATCTCAAGATTCTTTACGGCGCAGCATTTCATTTATTCCACAGGATCCGACAATGTTTAATCGTACAATACGTGAGAATATTGCATATGGGAAACCATCTGCAACGAACGCGCAAATTCGTGCAGCATCCCGTCGTGCGGCGGCGGATGAGTTTATTATGGCAACAGAAAAGAAATATGATTCATACGTTGGTGATCGTGGAATAAAACTGTCTGGTGGTCAACGTCAACGTATTGCAATTGCGCGCGCGTTTCTAAAAAACGCACCAATTTTAGTATTGGACGAGGCAACGTCTGCATTAGACAGTGAAACCGAAGTCGCAATTCAAAAATCTTTTGATGAATTGGCTAGGGGGCGTACGACAATTGCAATTGCTCATAGATTATCTACGTTGCGTAATATGGATAAAATAATAGTATTAGATAATGGGCGGGTTGTAGAGCAGGGGACCCATAATCAACTTATACGGCGTCGTGGCGGGGAATATGCTCGTTTGTGGAAAATGCAATCTGGTGGTTTCTTGCAGGAATAAAATAATATATAAATTCTGTTTTTATTAGGTTCTCTTTTGTGATATAATATATAGCATGAAATGTAGGAACCTATTTTTATTACCTTTTTTAACATGTCTGATTTGTGGCGCAGCAAGTGCCAATTGGGAATATGCTGGGTATTACGTCGGTGACGGCGCATATGAAGACGACGGTAGCAGATTTACTGTATCTGTTCGTGGTGGTGCGTCATTCGGTATGGGCAGCATTAAAAATGAGATAGGTGAGTTAACACCTTTATATTATATGAGTCCCGATGGTAGTACCATAATGTCAGAGCTGGGGTATTATCAATGTACAGACCGCGGTGGTTGTGCTGATTATGTACAGGCTGGATATGTGAATTTGGGTAGTTTGCCTGCGGCTAAAGATTTTGAATCTTTTGGTTTTGCAGCTGGGGCCAGCATAGGTTGGACGATTCCGAATACACCGCAATGGCGTTTAGAACTTGGGTGGGATCATATCGCAGAAAGTGAATATAATGCATCTCCTTTCATTGAAGGTGATGCTGTGTTCTTTAGTGGTGAGGCTGATGGTGCTGTTGCACGTATTTCTAGTGGCGCAGTTCAGTCAAAAGTGGAAACAGATATCATTAGTGTAATGGCGTTTTATGATTTCTTTGACGGATTGCAAAAACCAACGCGTCAGGCGATTCCGTACATCGGTTTCGGTGTCGGCTATGCAGACATAAAGACAACATTGCAATTGTCTGATCCGTATGGTGATTTGTCTGGTATATACGAGTTATTGCCTTATGGCGTCAAAGAGCAAGATGATTCTGTAATTCAATTTTATCGTTCTGAATTAAGCTCTGGAAATGTGGCAGGTGTGTTGGCCCTGGGGGTCTCTTATGGAATAACTGAAAATATGTTTTTTGATATAGGGGCACGTGTGGCATATATCCCAAAAATTCGCTGGGCTTTAACGAACGAAGATGACACCCAACATCGTGATTGGTTTAGCTCCGAAAATACAATATATGCAAATATAATGCTTAGTGTAAGGTTTGAATTCTAAAAGTCCGCGTTTTGCGGATTTTTATTTTACTCCATATTTACCGCGATTTATTGGACGATAAGACAGTGCTTCGCTTAGGTCTGATACTTCTATGGCGTCACTTCCTCTTAGATCGGCGATTGTTCGCGCAATTCGTTTAATTCTGTTATATCCACGTTCCGATAACCCTAATTTTTCTGCGGCGGTATTTAAAAAATGCGTCTGTTCTTCTGATAATTTTACAACAGCATCTAATTCGGCTCCGTCTAGTTGCGCGTTGGGTTTTCCTTGCCGTTTGATTTGTTTTTCTCTGGCAGCGACTACTCGGGCACGGATTTGCTTACTGGTTTCACATTGCTCGTCGGTTTTGCTATTCATTTCCCAAGGGTTAACAGCATCTACATCAACATGAAGGTCTATTCTATCAAGTAATGGGCCCGATATTTTGTTTTGATATGCTTCAGCGCAACGTGGCGCACGAGAACAAGAAAGAGCCGCATTTCCTAAATGTCCACATGGGCAGGGGTTCATAGCAGCAATAAGTTGAAAGCGTGCAGGATATGTCGCAGTTTTTTTTGCGCGCGCAACCATGATTTTACCGGCTTCCATCGGTTGGCGTAGAATTTCCAATGTTGCACGATTGAACTCTGGTAATTCATCTAGAAATAATACCCCATTATGCGCCAAAGAAATTTCGCCAGGGCGAGCATCGGCACCACCCCCAGCCATTGATACAGCACTTGATGTATGATGCACGCTACGAAATGGACGTGTTGTAATAAGATTCTTGCCGTTTAAGTGGCCAGCGATTGAATATATTATTGAGGTTTCCAAAATCTCTTCCGGGGTCATTTCTGGTAATATTGTGGGTAATCGAGATGCAAGCATGGTTTTCCCAGATCCAGGGGGACCAACCATTAACATTGCATGTCCGCCTGCGGCAGCTATTTCCAACGCTCGTTTAGCTGCACTTTGCCCATGAACTTCTGCCATGTCCAGATTTGACTTGCTGTTGTCATATATTTGTGCGACAGGTGGCAAGGGCAGAATTTGTGTTCCTTTAAAGTGATTTATTAATTCCAAAACATGGTATGGAGCCAATATATTAGTGTGGCCCGCCCATCGTGCTTCTGAACCTTGATCGCCTGGGCATATTATTCCAAGGTGGTGCTGATTGGCCCATACGCTGGCTGGTAATACACCGTTCGTTTTCACAATGGCACCATTTAAGCCGACTTCGCCAATTATGATGTACTTATTTAATTCTGCTTCTGGTAATATACCTATGGCGCATAATATTCCGCATAAAATTGGTAGGTCAAAATGTGCGCCATTTTTTTCTACATCTGCGGGTGATAGATTTACGGTTAACCGTTTTGGCGGTAAAGATAGATTCAGCGCAGATAAGACGTTTCGGATTCGTTCTGCGGATTCTTTTACAGACCTGTCAGCAAGTCCGATAATATTAAATTCTGGTTTTGCAAGTCCCGCAGAAAGTTGTACTTGGACATCTATAGGCGTTGCGTCAATACCATTAAATATGATTGAATTCAAAGAAATCATATCTGCATATTAAAACTTGCGCTGAATCAATTCAAGTTATAAAATGGTGCCAGAAAAAGAGTTTAAATATGCCTATTAATAAGAAATCTAATGTTGCCCGTGATTGGTTTAATACAATATTTTATGGTGCGCTGATAGCAATCGCGTTTCGCAGTTTTTTATTAGAACCGTTTAATATACCGTCTGGTTCTATGATACCGACATTACATGTAGGTGATCATATTTTTGTGGAAAAATGGCCTTATGGATATTCTAGATACTCGTTTCCTTTTGGTTCTTGGCACATGTGGGATGGACGTTTCTGGGGCGACGAACCAGAAATTGGTGATGTCATAGTATTTCGTAACCCGATTAACGAGTCTCAGGATTATATTAAAAGACTAATAGGTAAACCTGGTGATACAATTCAAATGATGGAAGGGCGCTTATATATAAATGGTAAGATTGTCCCACGTGATAATCCACGTCCGTATATAATTGCAAATTTACCGAAAGGTTTACGTAGTGCGGGCTATCACATTCCAGAAAAAAATATGATGATAAAAGGTAATAAGATTTGGGTAGATAATAAACCCGCAGAATTTAATTATACGATAGAATACAAAGATGATAAATTCTGTAATATGAATGAATGGGCTTGTGGGGTGTTCGAAGGAATAGAGTATACAGAAACCCTGCCGAATGGGGTTAAACATAGTATAGTAGAAATGGCAGATGATGCTCCGTTGGATAATACTATGATGTTTACCGTTCCGGAAAATCATTTTTTCTTTATGGGTGATAATCGGGATAATAGTGCAGACAGTCGCGCTGACATAGGTTATGTTCCACGTGATAATGTTTTAGGGCCCGCATGGTTTATATGGTATTCGCATAATTATTATTCCCCAATGTTATCTGTTTGGAATTGGGGAAATAAGATGCGCTGGGCTAGATTTGGTATGGGGATAGATTAAGTTGGCAAATTTAAATTATACTTTTAAAAATCAGAAACTATTAGAGCTAGCACTTACACAAAGTGGTGTTGATGCCCAACATAATAATGAAAGGTTGGAATTTGTTGGCGACAGAGTACTTGGTTTGTCTGTGGCCGCATTGTTATATGAAATGTTTCCAAACGAGCGTGAAGGGGAATTAGCACGTCGTCATGCGATGTTAGTATCCACGGAAGTGTTGGCAAAGGTTGCGTGTGCCCTAGATGTGGACAAACATGTACGTCATGGTCATATGACTGCTGGACGGGTACAACACATGTATGCTAATGCAATGGAAGCGGTATTGGGGGCTATTTTCCTAGATGGTGGTTTTGAAGCGGCAAAGGAAATAATCGTTAGCATATGGCGTGATTTGGCGGCCGCAGATATAACAGCACCCAAAGACGCAAAAACAACTTTGCAAGAATTAGTCCAGAAATCGTCGTCTGGTGCACTTCCGGTGTACGAGTATTTAGAACCAACTGGGGCATCGCATAAGCCTGTATTTAACGTGCGTGTGAGCGCCTTGGGAAAGACTGCAACAGGTAGCGGTACATCAAAAAAGGCGGCAAGCATATCAGCTGCGGAAGAGTTATTGAAAATTCTTGCAATTTAGAGATGCTGCATATAAAATTATTGCAAAATAAAGGGTAAAAGATGTTCACAATATTATTGGTCTTATTAATAATTGTATCTGTTTTGATGATAGGAATTATTTTGTTACAGAAATCTGAAGGCAGCGGCATGTCTGGATCCGCAGCGGCGTCTATGTTTGGTGGTGTGTTAACTGGTGCAGCAGCGGGTAATTTCTTAACGCGTGCAACCGCATGGTTGGCAACAATATTTTTTGTATTGTGCGCGTTGCTGGCATTGGTCGCATCAAAGTCTGATATTGCACGTCAGCAAAGCGATTTGCGCCAAGAGTTAGTAGTTCAAGGAGATACCCCATCACAATCTGCTATACCTGGTGGTGTTGATACAGAATCAGTACCATCGGTTCCGGAAACGAAATAAGAAACCGCCTTTGGGCGGTTTTTTTTTGTAGTAAATTATTAGATAAATTGATATTATAAAATTGTATTTTTAAGGAGAATTAAGTGAGACACTACATTGTTTTATTTATGCTGTTTATTAGCAGTGTTTCATATGGGGCCTCGTTAGATTTAGATATAGCAATTGCAAAGGCTAAGAGTGCATGTGGTGGCATATCTTCTGAACTTTCTGATTTAAAGACCATGGCTGGTATAAATACTGCGGTAACTGGTGTTGGTACTGCAGCTGGTGCTGGTGCCACTATAACTGGCATAGTAAAAAGTGCCAAAGATAAAGAAGTTGAGGAACAAGAAACTTTAATCGCAGAACTTGAAGCACTTGGGGCAAAGAAAATTTCAACTAAAGAAGAGTTATTGACAGTGTTGGCAGAGGCTTTTGAAGAGGCTGGTGACACTGAATCTATGCAAATGGCGGCGGCTATTCGTGCTAAAAAGAATAAGTTAGAACAACAGTCAAAACGTCTGGGTAATTGGCGTACAGGTTTATTGGCAGCAAATACTGCTACAAATGTAGCGGGGGCTGTAATTGCGGGAACAAATAGGATCGGCGTTGATTTATATGAAAAAATAGATTTATGTATAGAAAGTGTGAAAGAGCTATCAGAAGCACAAATGCAAGCCTATGTTAGTGGCGAAGTAGATGCAGTACAAAATAACGAAGTCGAAAAAATAATAGAGGCTTGTCGTGATTGGGAATTTGTTGATTTGTCAAGTGTTGATAACCGGGCACGTGGCGCAACTATATCCAGCGGTGTTGGTGCGGGTGTCGGTTTTGTTGGAACAATAGTCAGTGCTGTATCAAATACTGATAAAACCAGAAACGATAATACAGCGGCTGGGAAGAAAAAAGAAAAAAATTTGAATACCGCCGCCAATGTTATGGCTGGTGGTGCCACTGTGGCAAGTGGTGTTGCAACTGTATTTAATGCAACCCAAATAAGTGCAATAAAAAAAGCAGCAGAAGTGGCAGATAATTGTGAAAGGGTTTTAGAATGAAAAAGTTGACTTTGTTAGTATCTCTTTTTTTATTTTTTATTTTTCCGTGCTTGGCGGATGATGGTTCTGGTTTTGTAATATATCAATCAAATATGATGAGGCTACGTGAAGCAAGAGAACAAAAATTAGCAAAAATAGTTGTTTTAGAAGTTGGTGGAAAACTGTATTATCTTGATAATTTAGATGAATTATTGGACGAGGATACCAAAAATACTTGCATATATTCTACGGTAGACGGGCAAATAAAAATGCTTTATAGCAGGTTATTAACTGCTTGCCAACAAAGTTTGGCACAAATAGGAACGTCAAAGGATTTCGTTGGGGTAACTAATAAATTTACAAATTTAATAGCGAAATTCGACGAAAAGAAGGCTTTAAGTGTGTGTTTGTTAAGAAAAGAAGAATTAAGTGCAAAATATAAAGAGCAAGACTTACAAGGAAAGGCAAAAATAAAAGCAAATTTAACGGCTTGCGCAAATGCTGTAAAAGTATACAGGGATACAGATTCTTGTCCAATTGGTTTCAGTGTCCCAGATTCAAAATACCTTGAAAATATAACGTATTTAAACGATGCGTATCAGAATAAAGAATTTGGTTTTTCTGTGCCGTATGTTGGGGACGGTAATTTAATAGGGCTTTTTAATGGTTATATGTTACTTGTATGTGATGGCGATAAACCTGTTTATATAGTAAAGCCAAGTTTTTCTGGAGCTTATTCGTGCCAGGGTGGGGATTTTGAGGCTATACCGTATATAGGATCATTGCCATCCGGGGTCTATTTGGCGGCGCATTCTGATATAGAAAAAATGGAAACACCTGGTGCTGGTTGGGGTACTTATAGAATACCTTTGCAGCCGTCTGCACAGAATCAGACGTTTGGACGGGGAAGTTTTTATTTGCATGGTACTACGGATGAAACCAAGCACAGCAGTGGTGGGTGTATAAGTTTGGGAACAGGAATTACAGAGTTTATAGAAAATTTTTATTCTTTAGAAAATAGAGATATGCTGATAATTGTTAACCTGGTTGCTAATGTTGATCAAGTATGGAATTCAGCTAAATAAAAAGCCGCCAATATGGCGGTTTTTTATTTTTTTGAACTTTTCTTTGATGAAGTTTTTTTCTTTGCTTGTGCTTTCTTTGCTGGTTCTGTAATAGTTTTTTTGCTGGCGAATTCTTTTTTGAATTCTTTATATAGCATTACAATGCATGCGTAAGCTATAACCGCACTGAAAGCAGTAATTAAGCCAGGAATTAAACCGTCAGAGAAAAATGCGAATAGTATAATCGCAAGTATCATAACGACTGTGTAACCGACGTTTTTACCGAAAACGCCTAAAATTCTTTCAAAAGTATTCATTATCCTTTCCTTTTGTTTGGACGGGATGAATTATATCATATTTTGATGAAAAAATCTATAAAAAACGGTCGTGAAACTCACGACCGTCAAATTATTTAAATTGTTTTATAGTATTACTTGACCCCCGATACGTGCTGTTCCTGGTATTGGCCCGAAAGAGGATGTCGGAGTAACGTAAATGTTACCAGTCACTGTAAATTCGCCGGCAAATTGTAATAATCCCATATCGCGTAAAAACAAATTACCTTCAATACGAACGCCGCGTGGTAAAATATATTTACGCATGTTTTGTAGGTATAAGTTACCTTTTACTACATCTCCTGCCTTTAACATTGTTGCTGCTCCGCGACTGTCAATTATAATATCGCCATACATAACATTACGGACACGGGCAGTTTGTTGAATTGCAACTTTATCTGGTTTTACGTTTGTAACGTTAACCGTTTCTGTTATGAATTGACGGTTTGCATCACGTTTTATTGGCAGCTGTACTTCTCGATTACGGACTATGCGTGGTTCTGATTTTTCCGGAGATATAAGTTGATGAGTTTCTGAATTGTTTTTAGCAATAATTACTACTGGTTTTTTGTTACAACCAACAATGTCTATAATTAGCATAGAGAATAAAACTATTATCGCACATAATAGGGTACAATTGACCAAACCAATTAAGTCTATGCTACGTACCCATTTCCAGAATGTACGACACCAATTTGCAATGATAATAAACGGTTTTTTTATAGCGTTCCATATACGAAGCCATAAAGAATTGTTAGATGTTTTACGTGCACCTTTTTTTGTTGGTTTGCGGGGCGTGGTTTTACGTTCCATACGACGGGCCGCGATTCTCATTTTTAATGCTTTGAACATGTACTCACCTTTTTCTTATTTGTGTATATTATGGTCCTAAAAATATATTTGTCAAGTATTTTGTCAAAATTTGTCAAATTTTATTTTTAAAATTGTCTGATATTTGACTGTGTGTATGTTTTAGACTAAAGTGTATTGTATGTCACATTATTGGAGAGGTTTGATTTTTTGTTTGCTTGGGTGTGTTTCCAGTTGGCATATGTCCGATGATTTTACATATGCGCAGATATCTACCGATTATTATGAAATTGCGTCTTGGCAAAAAATAACAGATGAAGTTTCTCCGGTTCATATTTATATAGAAGGTGATGGGCATGCTTTTAATGATCATGGATTCCCTACAGATAATCCCACCCCAAGAGGGACGACAATTAGAGATTTGGCTATGTCTGATAGAAGCGCGAACGTTGTATATATGGCGCGACCATGTCAGTTTATAATGTCTGGGAATTGCGAGCAATCTGATTGGACCAGCGGACGTTTTTCTGAAAAAATTATAAATTCTATGGCGCAGGCAGTTCAACAAGTTAGTGGAAAACGAGATATTTTTTTAATAGGGTATTCTGGTGGTGCCATGGTATCGGGACTTATAATAAAAAGTTTTCCAGATTTGAATGTGAAAAAATGGATTACAGTGGCGGGGGTTTTAAACCATTCAGATTGGACGGAATATTTTGAAGACACTCCATTGGCTGAATCTTTATCTCTTGGCGCATTGCCAAATATTAAACAGACGCATTACGTCGCAGAATTTGACGATGTTGTCCCGATTGTCTTAACACAGCGTGTCGCTGATGGCGAAAATATAGTTATTGTGCCTAATGCAAGACACGATGACTTTGGAAATTTAAAAATAGATTTTTCTATTTGACAAAATAATTTTTTTGTACTATGTATAAAGATATGAATAATATAAAGATTTTACCGATTTTTAATCAGGCCGAGGATGGTATCTGGGCTGATTTTATACGAATTCGTGGTGTGGCGACGCATCATGTGTGTGGTTATTCTATGTCTCAGCTAGATCGTGATAACTGGAAAAAAGAATATGAACGTGCATGGAAATTGCGTAGTTTTAATTTTGCTTTTGGGGCATAT
Source organism: uncultured Alphaproteobacteria bacterium (assembly GCA_944390835.1). Classification (GTDB taxonomy): domain Bacteria; phylum Pseudomonadota; class Alphaproteobacteria; order Rs-D84; family Rs-D84; genus Enterousia. The sequence goes on from CALXQT010000016.1 coordinate 16,886, forward strand.
GATAACGTGGATTTGGTTGGTTTTATTCAGGGGGATTGTGTAGATAGAATTGCGACTATACGAAACTTATATGTATTGCCAGAGTATATGGGGAATAAGATAGGCAGTGCTTTATTAAATTCGGCAGAAAAAATTTGTACCTTTGGGGCAACATCATTAGATTTAGTATCTTTACCTAGTGCACAAAAATTTTATGAAAAATATGATTATAAACCTATATTCAGTGGCAGCAATCATTATATTAAAGATGTAACAGAACAGATGAGTGCTCGTAGTACAGTTGTGCCTGTATTTAAGATTACAAGCAAAGTAGGAAACACTTGCAAAAAAATAGCAAAAGAATGCGGAGAAGTTTTTAATCCGGTATTATTAAATGGTTCTCATAGACCGGTCTTTATATATTTGGATTCTTTTTCTGCTATTCAAGCGTTTGCGGTCGCGGGTGATGACAATAATAGTACGTTAAATATGTATGTCAAACCCAATCAATTGAAGCAATATATAACGGGAAAATTTAATAAAGAATTTGATAATATCAGAACTATGATTGCTGGGGTACAAGCAAAAAATACTAAAGTGAAATAATATGGCAAAAAAGAAAGAGACAGTTTTTGGGTTAATGGATATACCTTTGTCATGCAGCGTGTTTTTAGAGCCTGCATTGAACAAATATGTCAGAAGTATATCTCCTTTGTCCAGGGAGACAAAAGGGTTTGTACACGAGTGGAATAAAGCTTTGATTGATATTTTAAAGACTTCAAGATATAGAGCCAATCTTGGCGATATAGGCAATAAAATTATCGCTGGTACTTTAAAGTCAGAGTCTTTTTCAACAAAGTGTGTCGAGGCAGCTAAAAGTGTACCTTTACACTCTTTGCATTATGCGATACGTTTTTCTGAAAGCGTAGAGTTTTTAGTAAATAAAATAAAAAACAATCATGAAATAAAATTTGTTGATTTTGGTTGTGGTTTTTCTCCGCTTGCGCCAATAATTCAATCAGAATATAAAATTTCAGATATATATTGTATTGATGATAAACCAGAAATTGTCGAAGTTTATAGTTTAGCTTCTGAAAAGGTTTCTGGGCGTTCTCCTAAGTACATAAGTTGGGACAAAGCTAAAGAAATGGCGACTTCAAAGGATTTAAATACGATAGTTGCTATGGGGGTATTGCCTTATATAAATTTGGATGAACAAATCGCAATTTTAAAGTTCATTAATGCTCATTTCCCAAATTTTATGGTTGAAATTAAATATAATAATAATGAAGAAAAAGTAGGCGAGAATGTTTTTGATCTAAAGTGTTTGCAGAAATTGCGTATGTCTGTGGAGCACACAAATACACTAGAGACAACAATGATTCAAAACTCTTTAAGATATTTACATCGTTTTTTATGTGCGATGCCGGGTAAAAAATATTTCCTAGAAAATGATAGAAGTTTGTTTTTAAGCAGATAAAAAAACGCCACATTTTAGTGGCGTTTTATTTTTTTGTTTTTTACATCATTCCTGGCATACCTCCACCCATTTGTGGGGTTGTTTTCTCTTCTGGTATTTCTGACATGACCGCACCAGTTGTCAACAGTATACCGGCTGTACTTGCCGCAGCCTGAATCGCGGTTTTTACTACTTTAGCAGGATCAATAATTCCGGCTTTCATCATATCAACATATTCTCCAGTTTGAGCGTTATAACCAAAATTATAATCTTTTGCATCTATAACTTTACCGACAACAATTTCTCCAGATACACCAGCGTTTTCAGCTATTTGTGCGCATGGTGCAACAAGAGCGCGACGTACGATATCAATACCGACGTTTTGATCTTGGTTGGTGCCTTCAAGTTTTTCTAGTGCGGCACTTGCTCGTACTAATGCGATTCCGCCACCGGCTACGATACCTTCGGCAACTGCGGCACGCGTTGCGGCCAAAGCGTCGTCCACGCGGTCTTTCTTTTCTTTTACTTCAACCTCGGTCATGCCGCCAACTTTAATAACAGCAACGCCACCAACTAATTTAGCCAAGCGTTCTGCCAATTTTTCTTTATCATAATCGCTTGTGCTTGTTGATATTAATTTGCGAATTTCATCTGCGCGCGCCGTTATTGCTTTTTTGTCGCCACCACCTTGTGCTAATAACGTTGAATCTTTTGTGACAACGATTTTCTTTGCTGTACCCAATACGTCTGGTGTTATGTTTTCGAACGTCATTCCCATATCATCGGATATGACTGTTGCACCCGTTACGGCTGCGATATCTTTCAGCATTTCTTTACGTCTGTCACCAAAGCCCGGAGCTTTAACTGCACAAACTTTTAAACCACCACGCAACTTATTCAAAACCAATGTTGCCAATGCTTCTGACTCAACGTCTTCAGCAATGATTAATAAAGAACGTCCAGATTGGGCAATTGGTTCTAAAATAGGAAGTAATGCTTGCAATCCTGTTATTTTCTTTTCGGAAACCAAAATTTGGGCGCCATCTAATTCGGCCAGCATTTTTTCGCTGTTCGTTACGAAATATGGGGACATGAAACCTTGATCAAATTGCATACCTTCAACGACATCAATTTCTGTTTCAAGACCTTTAGCTTCTTCAACTGTAATTACGCCTTCTTTTCCGACTTTCTCCATTGCGCCGGCAATTTTTTCACCGATTTCAGAATCTGAATTTGCAGAAATAGTCGCAACTTGAGCAATTTCAGAACTGTCCTTAACTGGGCGTGCATGTTTTTCAATATCTGCGACAACAGCTGCAGTCGCCATATCAATACCGCGTTTTACGTCCATTGGGTTCATTCCTGCGGCAATTACGCGGCGACCTTCACGTATAATTTTCTGGGCCAGAACAGTCGCGGTTGTTGTACCGTCACCTGCATCGTCACCAGCTTTTTTTGCGACTTCTTGTATCATGCGAGCCCCAATGTTTTCTTGTGGATCTTTTAAAGATACAGCCTTTGCAACCGTAACGCCGTCTTTTGTCGCTACAGGAGCACCATAAGATTTATCGATAACAACAGTACGCCCTTTTGGTCCCATTGTAATTTTTACAGCATTTGCCAGCTTGTCCACGCCAGCTGCTAATTTATCTGTGTCAAAAACAATTTCCTTTGCCATTATTTATCCTTTCTTTATTCTAAAATCCCCAATATATCTGTTTCTTTTATAAGAACATATTCTTTTCCGTCAATCTTTACTTCGTTAGCGGACGATGCCCATTTAGCAAATAAAACGACGTCACCAATTTTAACAGACATCGGAATTCTGTCGTCTCCATCAAAAGCACCATCGCCGACTGCGATTACACGTCCGCGTGATGGCTTTTCTTTTGCGTTATCTGGGATTATTATACCGCCAGCGGTTTTATTTTCTTCTTCGATACGTTCCAGCAGAACATAGTTATGTAAAGGTTTGAACATATTTAATTCTCCTTATTGTCAATCTATTTCTTGGCATAGATATAGTGCGAGGAAAAGTGTTTTCAAGTGCTTGATTTTATATGTTCCTAGTGGTATTCTGCTTGTTGATAAAAAAGGGTGAAATATGTACGATAAAAATAATGTTTTTGCAAAAATAGTTAGAAATGAAATACCTCGTAATGCCATTGTCGAAAACGAATATGCTTTAAGCTTTATGGATATTAACCCGTTGTTTGAAAAGCACGCTTTGATTATCCCAAAGGGAGAATATGAAAACATTCTAGATTTTGTATCCAATGCTTCTTCGGCCGAGCAAGCGGGGTTTTGGGCTTGTTTTAAGGAAACTGCGGATCGACTAGGAATCAGTCAAAATTTTAATGTGCTGGCGAATGCTGGGGCAGACGCACCTTTTATTAAACAATCGGTTTTCCATTTCCATTTGCATTTGGTATCGGGCCCCAAAAAACCAGAATTACAAAAAGTATTAGAAGCAATATGATTATAAACGTTCGTGTTGTTCCGCATGCTCGTCGTAATCAAGTAACGGTTGAAGAAAACGGTAATTTACGAGTTTATACAACTGTTGCGCCGGTAGATGGGGCGGCAAATGAAGCGGTAATAAAAATGCTGGCGGAACATTTTAAAGTTCCAAAAACCAGCATAAAGATTATTCGCGGCGTAACTGCGCGTAATAAAGTTATTGAAATTTAGTATTCCAAAATCTTTTTAAACAACTCATCTGGTGTATTGGCCCCATGTATGTTGTAATCATGGATTGTTTCAATAAAACCGTTTTTCTGCATATGAATGAATAAGCGAACAAAAGGAATCCAGAAACCAGAAGTATTCAGAAAGAACAAAGGTTTTTTAGATTCCCCTATTTGTTGCATGGTCATAATATCTGTTAATTCGTTTAATGTTCCGATGCCACCAGGTAATATGATAAAACCATCTGATAGTTCAATCATTTTTTGTTTTCTATCATTCACACCATCAACAATTTGAACATCGACGCCATTATGAACAGGTTCTTGTTTTTCAATTACATTATGCGTAGACACGCCTATAACATGGCCACCGGCATCCAAAGCCGCCGTTGCAACCGTGCCCATAAGCCCCACATCACCGCCACCGAATACCATACGTATATTATTGTTTCCTAAAAAGTCACCGACACTGACAGCGGCACGTGCAAAGCTTGGGTTGGTGCCAAACTGATGACCACAATATACTGCAAGAGACTTTAACTTTTTTGACATATTTTTATTTTTCCTTTATTTTTGCGAATTATAACATAAAATATTTATATTATGAATCAAAACTTTTTAGATTTTATTGATGGTTATAAAGGGCAGAAACTGGCAGTTGCTGTTAGTGGTGGCATTGATTCTGTGTGTCTATTATGTTGGCTAGCAGAAATTGGTATGGATATAATTTGTTTGCATGTAAACCATGGTCTGCGCCAAAATGCCGAAGTAGAAACCCAATATGTGCAGAAGTTATGTCAGAAATTAAATGTACCGTGTCAAATCTTTTATTGGGTGGATGAAAAACCAAAGTCTGGATTAGAAGCCGCAGCAAGAGAAGCCAGATATAAATTTATGACCGATTATTGTCGTGATAATAATATAGATGCGTTATTAATTGCACATCAAGCAGACGATCAGATTGAAACATTTTTGATGAATCTTGGCCGAGGAAGCGGTTTATACGGTCTGGCAGCTATGCGACGTGTTACTTATCGTGACGGGGTTAAACTGGTAAGACCGTTGCTTTATGTTCCGCGTGCAGAATTAAAACAATATTGTGATGAAAAAGGTATTAAATATTTTATGGATGAAATGAACGATGACCCACATTATACGCGGGTTCGTATCAGACAGAATAGACATTTGTTGTCGGACAAACTGGGAATAAGTGATGCCAGAATTTTATTGGCCGTTCAAAATCTGGGGCGGGTACGTGATGCTATTGACGAGCAAATTAATACGATGGTATTGATGGTCATAAATAATAGACGTGCGGTATTTGCTGATTCTTTTCTGTTTGACCAAGCCCCCGATATTAGGTTAAAGTTGCTTGGAACGTTGATTCAGAAAATTGGGGGGGACGAATATCAGCCACGCTTGAATTCTTTGTCAAATGCACTAGATAAACTTCAACACGATTGTAAGTTTACGTTGGGGCATTGTACTTTACGCAGGCTAGGGCAGAAAATTTTAATCGTTCCAGAAGGGGCAAAGACAAGCTTTAGGACAAGACATGGAAAACCAAAATTTAAAAAATCAGAAACAGAAAACTAACTTTTTTCGTCGTAGTGGCGACAACGGAAGCGTTTTCTTAATTTTATTTGCGTTACTATTCGTTTTTATGATTGCACGTTCTTTTATTGGTGGAACGGCGGCGCCACAGGTATTTGGCACATCGTCAGAAGCGGTAAAACCAATAGAGTTAACTTTTTCTGATGTTTTACGGCGCGCACCAGAAATTAAAACCATGGAGATTCGTGGTAGCGATGCTGTTGGTACATTGAACGATGGTACTCCATATACAGCAACCATTACGTATGACCCCGAATTATTAAGTCAGATTGCTAAAAATGGTGCGACAATTTCTATTGATACGTCAAAAACGTGGGTGGACTATCTTGGGACTTGGGTGCCGATTTTGATGGGTTTATTTTTTATTTGGTGGATTTTCCGTGGGTTTAAAATGGGTGCGGGTGGTTTAAGTCGCAGCTTAGCACAACAAAACCCAACGAAAATTACAACTGGCAAAACAAAAACGACGTTTAAAGATGTTGCTGGTATTGATTCCGAAAAGCAAGAATTGATGGAAATTGTGGACTTTCTGAAAGATAGTAAAAAGTTTCGCGATGTTGGTGCACGTGTACCACGTGGGGTATTATTGTCTGGTGAACCTGGAACTGGGAAAACGTTGTTGGCGCGTGCAATAGCAGGTGAAGCGAACGTTCCTTTTTTCGCTGCGTCTGGCAGTGACTTTTCAGGTATCATAGTTGGGCTTGGTGTCGCAAAAATAAAAGAAATTTTTGATTTGGCAAAGCGTAATGCACCATGTATCTTGTTTATAGACGAAATAGATGCAATTGGTCAACGGCGCAGCACACACTCTTATAATGACCAGGATCGTGAGCAGACGTTAAATCAGCTTTTAATAGAAATGGACGGTTTTGCAAATGATACTGGTATAATTGTTATTGGTGCAACAAATCGTGTAGATATGCTAGACCCTGCATTGTTGCGACCAGGGCGGTTTGATAGACAGGTTTATATAGAATTGCCTGACTTGTCTGGGCGTAAAGAAATTCTTGATTTGTATGCGAAAAAGGTAAAAGTATCTGCGGATGTAAATCTTCAAGATTTGGCACGTGGTACAACTGGATTTTCTGGGGCTGATCTTGAGAATCTTTTAAATGAAGCGGCACTGCATGCCGTACGAAATGGTCGGAAAGAAATCGCACAAATAGACGTAGAAGAAGCGCGCGATAAAATTCTAATGGGGCCAAGAAAGGTACGCAAAATGCGACCAGAAGATATAAAATTAACGGCTTATCACGAGGCTGGGCATGCATTTGTCAGCATTATGTATGCGGATATAACAGATCCGATACACAAGGCAACAATTATACCGCGTGGCCGGGCGCTTGGAATGGTTCAACATTTACCAATAGATGATAAAGTATCAATGACAATTGCAGAAGTTAGGGCCAATTTAGCAATTGCACTGGCTGGACGCAGTGCAGAAGAGGTATTCTTTGGTCCAGAAAAAATCACAACTGGTGCAGAAAGTGATATAGCTATGGCGACGCGCTTGGCCAGATATTCTATAACAACTGCGGGTTTGTCGTCTAAACTTGGATTGGCCGCTATAAATCAAGTAAATTCTTTTGGTTCACGTAGTGCGTTGGAAAATGCGTCAGAAAAGACAGCACAAATGGTGGATGAAGAGGTACGTGCATGGCTTGACCTTGCGCATGCAGATGCCACTAAACTTCTATCAAAAAACAAAGAAACGGTGCGTAAGTTGGCAGAAGAGTTATTGGCTCGTGAAACTTTGACGGGTGATGAAATCAAGCAAATTGTTTTGGGTAGAAAATCTGTAAAAAAATCTACACCTAAGAAGGTCAAAAAAAATGCCGGAAAATAATTCTGAGCCGAAATTCGAAATTATTCACATGGCACCAGAAAATACCAATTCTGTATTGGTAACAGTTGGGCGGGATGCTGTGATTTTTGATGCCTGGGGTAACGCAATAGATTGGGAAAAGCTATTAGAATCGCGCGGTTTGCGTTTGCGTGCTATATATTCTACTCACGGACATGGAGATCATATCTCGGCGGCACCAACATTGGCAGAAAAATATGATGTGCCATGGTATTTAAACGGCGAGGACAACGTTTTAATTAGCTGGTCTAATAATTTATTAAAATATTTTGGCTTACCTTTAATAGAGGGTAATTATAGGCAACCATCGGATGTGGAAGCGGGGAAGATAGAGATTTTACCAAGACTTTGTGTAGACATAATTGAAACACCTGGCCATACACCGGGTGGGGTATCATATTATTTCCCTGATTATGGCGTTTTACTAACTGGGGATACATTATTCCGTGACAGTTTTGGTCGGTATGATTTACCTGGTGGCGATGTGAACGCTTTAATGCAGTCTATATCAAAGTTATATGAAATGAATCTGCCTGATGAGACATTCGTTGTGCATGGACATGGTATTGATTCTACTATTGGGATATTAAAAAAAGAAAACCCGTATTTTAAATAAGATTATTTTTGAAAAACCAAGACGCGGTCTATTCCGGCTAAATCTTTTTCTGCGCGATCAAAAGTCCAACCTTTTTGAGTAAATATCTTTTTTACTTTTAATTTTTGTCCTTCACCTATTTCTAAATATATTTTACCCCCAGTTTTAATCCAATGTAGCGCATTTTTTGCAATTTCCTCATAGGAGGATAGTCCGTCATTTTTTGTGTATAGTGCAAGCTTTGGGTCATAGTGTGCACCAAGATTTACACGTTTGTCTCCATATGGGATGTATGGCGGATTCGAAACTATTATGTCAAATTGTGTGTTAAAAATGCCCGAATAGTTAAAGTTTTTTCGTGATAACTTTACTTTGTTTATAATTCCCAGATTTAGCATATTTTTATGCGCTATTCGCAATGCTTTACGAGAGATATCTGTTGCAAGTCCAGTTGCACCCGGAATGTTTTTTACTAGTGCGGCAATTATGCAACCCGTCCCTGTACCAAGATCAAGAATCGTCGGTTTTAGATCTGATTTGCAGTCAGAAATTACAGCAGAAACAAGAGTTTCTGTATCCGGACGGGGGTCAAGAGTATAACGGTTTGTATAAAATTTTAATCCATAAAACCATTTTTGATGGATTATTTTTGCAACTGGGACTCCTTTTTTTAATGCTCGAGTTATTAACCATATTTTTATTGCAGAAAAATTTGTTGTATTTTCAATAACTACCTTGGCATCATGAGGATTAGTTGCACGAGATAAGATTTCAAACGCTTGATTTCTTTTCATAAAGCAATTATAATCCGCCTTATGAAAAAAGCAAAAGATATTCTGAATATAAACAATATTGCACGTGCAATTGTTGCGTTGGCAATAGTCTTAGTTTTTATCGCTGTAGCGTTGGTTCTTACGCGTAATGTTGTGGGCGGTTCATCTGATGATGAATACCGTTCTATCGTTGTGGTTGCGTCTGGCGATACTTTATCAAAATTGTTAACAGATCAGGGGTTTTCTAACGCCCAGGTTTTGGAAATTGCAAAAGTGTTAAAGGCAGACGCCGATATAACTAGTCTGCGAGCCGAAAGCGATAAAATAGAATTTGTTCGTGCTGAAGAAAATGCACCTATTTCAAAAATTGTGATTGTACCATCTCCTTGGCGTCAGATAGAGGTCACATGTAACGAGAACGGTCAGTGGCAATGCGAAACCATAGATATCAAGCCGGATACACGTGTAACATATCGTCAGGGGGAAATTTTAGATGGGGATAGCTTCTATCTGGCTGGGGCTCGCGCTGGCATACCCGACGGCATTCTGGCAGAAGTGTACGATCTTTTAGCGTTTGAAATGGACTTTGAACGTGATGTTCGTGCTGGACAGAAATTTTCTGTTTTGTATGAAGAGAATTTTGCTAACGGTAAAAAGGTAGATAATGGGCGTATTCTAGCTGTCCAGTTTGAGGCCTTACGTGGCAACGTAAAGATGTATCGATTTAAAAAGGCGGACGGGAAAACTGGTTATTACGACGAGAACGGTAATGGCGCGATAAAATCTTTAAAGCGCACTCCGATAAATAATGCGCGCGTTACCAGCAGTTTTTCAAATAGCAGAAAACATCCTGTCCTGGGCTATACTCGTGCTCATAAAGGTGTGGATTTCCGTGCATCAACTGGAACTCCGATACCGGCAGCTGGTGCTGGACGTGTGGTCGCTCGCGGCTATAATAATGGGCATGGTAATTATGTGAAAATACGTCACAACGCTTCTTATGAAACATTATATGCACATATGTCTCGGTTCGCAAAAGGGGTGGTTGTCGGTACAAATGTAAAACAGGGGCAGACAATCGGTTATGTCGGATCAACTGGTTTGTCCACGGGACCGCACCTGCATTATGAAATAATAAAAGACGGTAAGCATGTAAATCCTATGACTGTTAAGTTACCCGCAATCAGTAATTTAGATAAGAAAGATAAAGAGCAATTCTTAAAATATAGACAGGTTCTAGATGACGGAATAGAGCATCTTTCTAAACATCCTGAATGGTTCATACAATTGTAAAATCTGGCGAAAAGCCAGATTTTTTTTAGATTTTATATATTTTTAATAAAACTTGACAAATTGTATTTATGTGCTATTGTTGGCGACAGTGTAATAAAATAAAAGGATTTAAAAATGTTAGATTTTAAAGATGGTGAAGTTGCTGTTATTGTTAATGCGACCTATGTATCCGATTATACGCCGGTTAACATTAACTCAGATAAAGTAGCTGACGATAAGAAATTAAATGAGATAGTTTTTAACCCGTTTCAGCGTGGTAATGGTTGTACATTGGCGGGCTACACATTAAAAGAAGTGTTAGCGCATACTCGCTAATAGGTACTTAAAGGGGAAAAGCGACGTTTATGCGCCGCTTTTTTCTTTTTGTAGTAATTCTGCCTTTGTTTTAATACCGCCTGGCCCAGAATATCCTCCTATTGTACCGTCACTATGAATTACGCGATGGCATGGAATTATTATAGGCAGGGGATTTTTCCCGATTGCGTTTGCAACTGCGCGTACAGCATTGGGATGACCTGACATCTGCGCAACTTGTGCATATGTACGTGTTTCTCCATATGGAATTTTTAATAGCGCCTTCCACACATCATGCTGAAACTGCGTACCAGGAAGTCTTTCAATATCTATGTTTTTTATCTTAAGGTGCATTTTGCTGATTTTTTTATGTGTGCATAAAACTATCCAATCTGGTACTTTATCTAAAGAAAAATTTTCCCCATCCCAGTTTAGTTTGATATAACCAGAGTTTGGGGTTCTGATATTTTCGCATTCGCCCCCAATAACATTTAAAAGAATAGCTCTAATAACACCTGCATGAGTTGAGATGCCGATTTTATTAGCGTTTGTGGTTTTTGCGATATTTGTGACCGTTTGCCAGGCACGTTTATAAAGATCATTATAGCTTTCTCCGTTTTTTGGGCGGAAGTCATCATCTTTCATTTTTTCTGCGAGCATCACTAGGCGGTCTTGGGAAAAGTCTGTTTGCAATTCGTTTGGATTGTTTGTTATTTCTACTATTTTTCCCTGGAAAATTCCTACGTTACGTTCCTTTAAATTATCATTTATTATTATTGGTGTTCTGGTCTTTGCCGCTACAATTTTTGCTGTTTCCAGCGCCCGAGATAATGGAGAAGAAAATATTACATCTAAGTTTAATGGTGCCAAAGCGTTGGATAATTCTTTTGCTTGCTCGATTCCCTTTTGATTAAGCGGGACATCAGCCCAGCCTTGCATTCTTTTTTCCAGGTTCCAATCTGTTTGACCGTGTCTGAAAAGAAAAACTTGTTTTTTCATAAGATATATTATAGCAAAATGGCAGTATATTGCAACCAGCTTGAATCTAATAAAAACCGCCCCGTCAAAAGACGGGGCGGTTTTAAAACTGGCGCACCTATATTCATAAAAGTTGGAACACCTTATACCCCGAAATTATCCGAACTGCCCAATATGTACTGAATGCGGGACTTTTGGATTGTTTGGTTGCTGGGGTTGCAGAAAATCCAAATGCA
>CALXQT010000017.1 GCA_944390835.1 uncultured Alphaproteobacteria bacterium
TAAAAGATATGTCAGAATATGCCACGCAGTGCGAGCGTAGCTCAGTTGGCTAGAGCGCAACCTTGCCAAGGTTGAGGTCGAGGGTTCGAGCCCCTTTGCTCGCACCAGAGTTTTAAAACAAAACCGCCATTTGGCGGTTTTTTGTTTTATATTAAATTAGTGAGTTTTTATTTCTTTTATGATATAATATCAAGCAATAACAAGGAGAAGACATGCCGACGAAAAAAATGGGAAAAAGCGAAAGTTTTAACGAAACAGAAGAGCTGCTTACATGGAAAAACCGGCGTAATCAAAAGGCAGATTTTTCTGGCAACCCAATATTATCTCGGTATGATTTATTAAATAAAGTTCTTAAAACGTCGATACCACATGGTTTTACTTTGAATAAATTGTTAGAGCTATTTGCTGATAAATATCCAGAATTTGTGGCAAGACATGAAAAAACAGGGGTAATTCGTCTTCGTAAAAATAATGTGCGTTTGTTTGAAGAATTTATAAAGGAATGTGTCAGTAAGGCAAGAGAAAACGAGAAAGAAAATTATATCACTGTGGATGAAATATTGCGGACGTATCGTTTTTCAAAATATGAAACAAGATCATCTTTGGAAAGAAAAATTCGTGAATTTGCTAAACAAAAACCGCAGGCGGTTATAAAGGTTTCTCGTATAATTGAAGATAAACAGATGAAAACAATCAGGGTTCTTGCGATAAAAAGACGTCTTTTGTCAGATTTTTTTAAATTTTCTGGGTTAACAATTAATAAAGAATTGTTATCGTCTAAACCTAAGCAAATAAAGTTAGATCCAAATACTCCCGGATACAAAAGTGATCCTACCTTGAATCCTATTTCTGAAGAAGATATGGATGCAGTTGCTTATCGATTGGCTGCGAAGAAAATTTCAACTAAGAGCAAGGCGGATGCAGCACTTTTATTAGAGTTGGAAAAAATAGCAGCGCAAAGGGGTGAAAAATAAAGCATTTATTTGGAATATATGTTTGTATATCATAAATGTTTATATGAAAAACGTCATTACCACATAAAACAAAAATCGCCGGTCAACATTTTTTATTACAAACTGCTTAGGAATTCCTGGATATCCATCACATTTGCTAAGAACTTAGTTGTGCTTCCGTTGTATGCTTGTGCACCGTTTGTCATACTTTCGTTTATTAGATCCAATGCATCAGAGTTCTCAATGTTTGGCAACAGAGTTGAAATTGCCGTATCTCCAATGCCTCCATTAGCAGCACGTCTAGCAGATGTGTTTACAAGTTTAGTGTCTCTAACATCGCCGATTATATTATCAAGAGCGTTAGCAATTTGCTTTAATTCTCTTGAACCATAATGATTTTCTATTTGGCTTAGGGTCCCTTTATTAAACCAACCACTGCCGACAAAATTCCCCGCGCCATCAGTTCTTTTTTCTATCCCAAAAATTGCCTCCCATTTACCACTGGGAACTGTTAGTTTGTTTACGCCATTACCGGCACTTCCTGTTGATATATAGAACGGGATTTTTTTACCGTTAACATTGACTACCACAATAGGACGACCGCTAATCTGTCCTATTTTCCCATTTGCACCAGGTATGTCTTCAAGAAAAACGTTATAACCACGGATATTCGTAATAGGCTTGCTTAATGAATCATAATTTTCAGCAAGCCGAGATAGTCCAGAAGCTTTATACATTTCAAGTGTATCCCCCCACGATTCATCGTAATAGGAAATACCATAATTTCTGTTGTTTATTTCTACTGCTTTATTTAACACTTGTTGTTGAGCCAGATTTTGGGCGTTATCAGCTGAATTAGTAGCTGCCGCGGATCTAGCTGAAGCGGCATTACGAGCGTTTTGACGTGCGATTGCGGCTGGATGGTCTGGAATGTCTTCAAATTGCATATATCGTGTACCATTTTGTGTCCCAGAGCGCAGGCGAATACCATCTTCAGCTAAACTGGCATTTAATATATCCCATTCTTCGTCTGTTAAACGGGAGTAGGGTAATCCAACACTGCTGCCGGTATTTTTAAAATCTTCAAGGTATTGTGAGAAAGAACTACTTGCGCGACTGCGTAAAGTTGCAAGGTCAGGAGTACTTCTTGCAGCATTGGCACTTGCACTTGATGAAGCATTAGCGGCATTACGAGCGTTTTGACGTGCGATTGCGGCTGGATGGTCTGGAATGTCTTCAAACACCATATAACGAGAACCGTTTTGCGTTCCAGAACGTAGGCGAATACCTTCATCTGCCAAACTAGCGTTCAACGCGTCCCATTCTTCATCTGTTAGGCGAGAGTACGGCAATCCAACGCTATTACCAGTATTCTTAAAATCGTCTAGATATTGGGAGAAAGAACTGCTTGCCCGATTCCGCAGTGTTGCAACGTTCGCGATAGAATTAGCGGATCTGCTTGCTGCGCTCGCACCAGACGCAGCCTTAGTTGCATTACGAGCACCTGTTGCCGCCGCGTCAGACGTTGGTTGGACAATTCGAACACGTCCTTGTCTTACAAGATCGTCTAAATTAAAACTTTCTTTTGCCAGTATTTCAACGGCTTCTGGCATTTGGGCCGCATCAAATGCACCAGCATAACCATTTGTTAAAGTAGTCCATTTGACATTAGGATTTTTAGCGGTTGTGTAAACATAACCCGTTTTATTACTTAAATTCAACGTCATATCTGATTCTACAACCAATGTACCGTTACTGTCCAGTTTCATTGTTATAGATGCATTCGGGTTTTGTCTTTCTATCAGACGTTTTATTGCATAGCTTTCTGCAGCACTACGATCCTTTGCAATTCCATATCCAGTAGTTCCAAGTTGTTGACTGGTATTGGCAGAAGGTCTAATCATATCATCCATAGAAATGTTTGCATCGCTACCATGATATCCAAGATTATCAGATTGGCGTGCGACCTCGATTTTTTCTGCTTTCGTCATATTTCTTGCGGCGGCATTTGCACCAGATGCAACGTTATCTGCGGATTGTTTGGCGGCATTTTGAAGATTTGGCGTTGGTTCTGCATTACGTACATTGCTGGCTTCAT
>CALXQT010000018.1 GCA_944390835.1 uncultured Alphaproteobacteria bacterium
GATACATATGATTTTCTGGTCAGCGGCCACATAGCCAATCGTAACAATAAAGTCATCAAGATTATGGCCACACCATAATTCATAACGACAGAATTTAATATATTTAACAACCATAAAATAGGCTGTACAAAAAACCAGAACCAACCATAATCAACGGTTTGATCTATACCAGCAATCATTTTATCGGCTTCCATCAAAACTCTACGATCTCGTGGTCCCATATACAAATTAGTTGTGATTGTTTTCTCAGTTCCTGAAGCGACTACAACTACATTTGCCGCAGCATCTGCTTGATACATATCTCCCAAAGACTTTACACGCATTGTTTGATCTGGACTGTTAATAGATAAAATCGTTTCCCAGTATTGATCGACGAAGCCTATGAAACCGTTAGTCGTAGAATATGCAAACGATTTATCGGCAATACGACGCCAATCTTCATGTTCTATATCAGAATTAACAAAAGCAACCGAACCAGTATAAACACCTGCAGAAGATTTCATATCGTTTGCACGTACAATTCTAGCATATGGAGCCACAGAAATTTCTTTTTCAGACCCATTATCTATTGTATCTGCAATTGAAATTACATAACCATTAACAGAAATATTTCTGGAAAAACGTACCCCATCAGAATTCCGCCATGAAAACGTCCCATTCTTTTCAGACCAGACTGTTGCTGCTGTTGGGACCGTCGTTCCGGTAGACAACAAACCAATTTCCGCGAAAGCACCATCTGCGCCTAGCAAAGTTACAGGTGCGCTGTCATCATCAGAAGCATTGGATGCATATTTTAATAATTCAACATTATATAATCTTAATCCCTGTACATCCGCAGTCAATTCGTTTGACTTAATTTCTGTAACGGGGACCGCCGACAAATCTACTGTTTCTATTGCGATGCTTTCCGCTTCGACAGGTTGAGTTTTGGGTCCCATGAACCAAGACATTACCCACCAAGCCGTTATAAACAGTATAAACCACCATAATATTCCAGCCCACGTAGACTTTTTCTTAGAGGCATCACGTGCAGCATTCCACTGCTTAAAACCAGAATTATTTTCCATATATCTAACCATAATTATTTTTCACCCTTTTTTGATTCAACTGCATTAATGCAACGACGACGCGCTATAATAAAATTAAGTATCAACCATGCAACACCTATAACGATGCACATATCCGCAAAGTTAAATGCAGGATAATGCCATCCACCTATATGAAAATCTAAAAAGTCAATAACTGCACCAAAGCGCACACGGTCAATTAAGTTACCCACAGCCCCACCAACAATTAACGCCAACGGCGCTCGCTCGTATTGTGGTGCACGTGTGAATAGGTAATAACTTATAAAACCTATTATAAAACCAGTACCTATTATTATAATCATGGGCGCCGCTTCCCCAATCGAGCGCAACATTGAAAAAGACGCCCCAGGGTTCCAAGTAAAAACAATATTAAAGAAATTGCAAACTTGACTCATCAAGTACGGCACCCCCACGACATCCCATGCCGGGCCATACAAAGGCACACTGCCAGTTATTAAGTACAACAATATACCTTTGGTTAATTGGTCTATAACAACAGCACCTATTATTATTGCAATATACTTCCAAATTTTATTTTTCATAAGCATTCCCCGTTTTTCGAAATATAACAACACAGACACATAAAATCAAATATAAAAGTCCCTGTTACGGGACTTTTGATTTATTACGGATAAATGTTAAGCGCTATCAGCAACCGTCTTACCAACACTTGCATAGTTATCTGCACGGAAATCATTTAATAAATTATTTATACGTTTTTCTGATACACCCAAATGAGCAAGAACGCCAGAGCCCAGCATAAATGAGGACTCTATCGTTTCTGGTAAAACTTCTGTTACCCCCTCTTTTAATAATTCCTTGCTATCCGCTAAATTACGCGCACGTGCAAAAATCTTTACTTTTGGTGCAATATTTCTAACCGTTAATATAGTATCTCTAGCGGTTGCAACATTATCTAAGGCCACAACCACAGCCTTTGTGCGACGTGGCATCAATCCGAAATCACGCAGCACAGCATCGCTGCTTGTATTACCATAAACTACATTAAACCCCCGTTCTCGACCAAGCATAACCGCATTAACGTCTAAATCTATGGCTACATAAGGGATGTTTTCTGCCGTCAACATTTCAGCAATTATTTGGCCCACGCGCCCAAAACCACAAATAACCACAACTGGTTTAACAGAATTTTCTTTATCTTCAAGCGAACGCAAAGGATATTTCGATAAAATCCAACCTTGTTTCCGCATAAAATTAAATACAGCCATTAATATCGGTGTTAACATTATTGACACGATTATAATAGCAGTTAAAATTTCTTGATGAGTTTGCGGCAAAGCGTCAATACCCGCAACTTTCATAGTTTGCAACATTAACAGCCCGAATTCGCCACCCTGAGCCAATATTAAAGCAATCATTGCAGCATCAGGAACGGAAACATTACGAACGCGTGCAACAATAAATATTGCACAAAACTTTACGACCACCAAACCTATTACACCCGCTAATATCATATACCAATTTTGTTCCAGCAACGGTAAATCCAATCCCATTCCTAACGCAACGAAGAAAAATGCTAAGAATAACATAGAATACGGAGATATTTCTGCACTGACCTGATGCCGATATATTGTTTCAGATAATAACATACCAGCCAAGAAAGCCCCTAATCCAGTAGGTAAGCCCATCAAGTCCATCCCTATGGCCCCAAGGATTATGGTTAACATTATTGCTAATAAAAACGCTTCTCTAGATTTTAATTTGGCAACCAAACGCATTAGCGGATCTAAAATGAAACGACCAATAACTACAACACCTAATATTAAAGCAACAGAAAGTACAAAAATATCTATTGCTGTTGCACCCAAATTAAATGTTTTCCCTGCAAACACAGGCAACATCGCAAGTAAAGGAATAGAAAGTAAGTCTTGAAAAAGTAATATAGAAAACGTTTGACGTCCCATATTAGTATTTAATTGGTTGTTATCTGTCAGTAATTGTATATCCGCCGAAGTACTAGACATAGCCAATAACAATGCAACCATTATACAACCAAGAACGGACCATGGTGTAATTCCCGCAAGTATTGGGAAAAGCATAAAAGCAACCATTAATACCTGCCCTGCACCAAAACCAAAGATGGTATAACGCATTTCCCATAAACGCCGAATATTAATACCAAGACCTAAGTTAAACCATAAAAATAGTATTCCTAAATCACCAAGAAATGTCCAAGTATCAGAAAGCTGAAATAAGTTTAGCGCAAAAGGTCCTGAAATTATACCTGCAAATAAAAACGCAACTAATGCCCCAATACGAGCAGCACGCAACACACATACCAAAACAAATAAAGTTGCGAAAAATATTAAAATTTCTAATGTCATCCCCTCTCCCCTAACATAAAAATATTATATCAAATCACGCGCCATTTGTGCAAACATTTCTGGACATAATTCTTCAGCACGTTCTGTCCCGGTCAAACCATATTTTTGCCAGTCAACGTTTGGAATGATACCTCTTATCATTTTACGCCGCTGTCCGAATAACTTGGCTGTTATTTTTTCTATATTTTCTATATTACCTGTATTCGCAATTTTACTTTTGTTTGGCATCACAGAAACAACTGAACTTTGAACCTTTGGGCGTGGAACAAAGGCCGTATTTGGTACATCAAACAAAATTTTTGAATCTGCAACTAACGAAGTTAATACTGCCAGGCGTCCATACTGTGGATCACCACGCTGTGCGACGATACGTTGTGCAACCTCCCGTTGAAACATAAGTATCATTGATGTTATAGACTCGCCAGATGCAATACGCTTTAACCATCTGGTTAATAATTCAGTTCCAACGTTATACGGTAAATTAGAGCATATTGAATATTCTTTAATACCCAATTTCGAGAAATCTACTTTCAATGCGTCATCATAAATTACGGTTAAGCGCCCATCAGAGGCTTCTACAATTTTATCCAATATAGACTTTGTAGTTTTATCTTTCTCTATTGCGAAGACACGTTTCGCACCCGCCATTAGTAAAGCCCGTGTCAAGCCACCTGGTCCTGGTCCTACTTCTACGACAGTCGTATTTTGAATATTAGGTACACTACGCGCAATACGACCAGTCAGGTTTAAATCGAATAAAAAATTCTGACCGAATTGTTTTTTAGGTTCCAAACCTGCTGTACGCATCATTTCAGATACAGGCGGCAAAGAATCAATTAAATCTACAGTCATAATTCTTTTCGTCCCCCAAAAGCCAAAGATAATGTACCGTCATCCAAATAATCTAAATCCCCACCTAACGGTACGCCTGATGCCAATTCATAAAACTTTACCTGCGTATTTGGGGTGATCAAAGACATTACATAATGCTGAGTTGTTTTTCCTTCTACGGTATTTGGTAACGCAAAAATTACCTCTGTTATATTTTCTTTTTGCAGACGCTCTGATAAATTTGCAATATTCAAATCATCTGGCGTAGTCCCAGCAACCCCAGATAACAAACCACCTAAAATATGATAACGTCCCAAAAATACAGAAGATTTTTCTAAAGTCCACACATCTGATAAATCACGAACTATACACAACTGGCCATTTGCTCTTGATGAATCACGACAAAATTCACAAGTCGCAACGTCTGCATCGGTTAAAACACCGCAGACAGGGCATGGTCGAATATTTTCAGCAGCATCCAATAAAGCATTCGCCAATTTTTCTGACTTCCCTGTTTTATCTTGTAACAAATATAATACTATACGTTGTGCCGCCCGAGATCCTAATCTTGGCAGTTTGGAAAACTGTTTAATTAATTTTTCTATTTTTGAATTCATGGTCATTTATTATTTAATGAAAAATATAACAATCAAATCCACTATCTCGCGCCCGACTAAGTATATCCTGAGCCGCAGATTCAGATAGATTATTTGCCCTTACACGGAACATGCCATTAGGCGCAGTTTCAATTACAGCACTAACCCCCAACTTATTCTGAACATTACTTACCTGAGTTTGAGCAGAAGCGCGTGACGAAAACGCTCCAAATTGTACGCCCGCATTTCCACTCTTATTCCCAGAATAACTACCTGATGGTGCACTTTGTGCGGTTGCCGCATTATACGCTGCCTTAAATGTGGTTGCGGACGAAGTATTTTGGGCAACTGGTGCAGTGTATGTTACCGGTGCCGAATATGTTTGAACAGTAGTTGTTGGTGCACCAGATTCAACTGCTTTAAAACCACGATTTAACATATCTGTTGCAACACTAGCACGAACGTCTTTATTTTCAGCCCCTAAAACCACCGCAATTAAATGATGATTATTACGGTTTGCCGTTGCGACCAACGAATATCGAGATTTATTAGTATACCCAGTTTTCATACCATCACACCCTGGATAAGAACCTAACAGCCGGTTTCCATTTGTATAAGTTTTTCCATTATAAGTCCACGTCTTTATCGAGAAATATTTCCAATACTGCGGGAAATGTTTATACACTGCCATTGACAATAAGGCAATATCACGCGCCGTCGATAACTGATCATCATCAGGAAGCCCAGACGAATTTTCAAAATTTGTTCCCGTCAACCCTATCTCGCTGGCAACGCGTGTCATTAATCCTGCGAAATTTCCTTCCATACCACCCTTTAAATTTTCAGCCAACACACGTGCAACGTCATTCGCACTTAACACAGTCAATGCCTTTATAGCGTCTTCAACCTTTATTTTACTGCCGGCAGTCAACCCAAGTTTTACTGGTGACGCGGCGGCAGCCGACTGAGACACTATTAAATAATCATCCAAATGCAAACGACCATGTTCCAGCGCATCAAAAGTAAGGTAAAGAGTCATTATTTTTGTTAAACTGGCCGGATAGTTTTGTACAGTGGCATTTTCTTGATACAGTACCTTTCCGCTGTCCATATCTGCCACTAGCGCAGCCCGGTATTGCGCAGCAGATACAGGCATCATAAAAGACAGGAAGATAAAAAAAGCGCAAAAAAATCCTTTCATATCAGTTTTAATGTTAGTAAAAAAACAAGGTGACGGTCAACAAAAAATCCCATCACCTTATAATACAAATATTTAAAACTAGTCCAACGTACGCAAACTAATTTTATCTTCATCAACTATAACCAATTTACCTTCTTTTACACCAAAATTACGTGCAGAATTAAAAGCATCACGTTGTCCGAACAGGTCTTCATCATAAATTGGGAAAATACCACGTGCAAGACATAACTGATTAGCAATCAATCTATCCCGGCAAACTGCTACGATTGGGATATCCGGCTTACGACAAGAAATTTCTGTTGCAGCGACAGTATCACGCGCAAAAACAACTATTGCAGACGCTTTATTCAAATAAGCCATGGAAGCAACACTTCTTGACCAGTCATTTTCCGGAACGTTTTCAACCCGAGACCAGTCATACGGATTAGCAATTGCATCGCTATCGGCATAAGATAGTATTTTATCCATGGTTTCAATAACATTAACGGGGTTGATACCTATGGTCGTTTCTTCTGATGTCATTGTTGAATCTGCCCGTAAATAAGCGGTATTAGCCACGTCTGTAATTTCAGCACGTGTTGGGAACTCGCTATTAACCATTGTACCCAACATTTGCGTTGCCATAATTACAGGTTTGTTCATTTTACGACATTCACGAATGATGTGACGTGAAATTGCTGGCATTTGCTCAAAAGGTACTTCCACTGCCAAATCCCCACGAGCAATCATTATCCCATCTGCCACAGCAGCAATTTCAGTAATTCTTTCCACCGCATGCGGACGTTCTATTTTTGCAATTATTTTTACAGGGTGTGACGTACGTGCAACTATAAAATCACGAACCTCTGCAATATCTTCTGGCTTTTGAACGAAAGAAATTGCAACCCAATCAGGATTCTTTGTCAAAGCATATTCTAAATCAGATTTATCCTTTTCTGTCAGGACAGATGTTGCAATTTCTGTATCTGGCAAATTAAAACCGCGTCTGGACCAGATTTCATTACCGCGAACAACAGTTGCTATAACTTTTTCTGACCCAACAGAATCAACAACCATTTCAATCTTGCCATCATTTAATAAAATTCTATCACCTACTTTTAACGACTTCATAACGTCATTATCAGGCAACTGAACACGCTTTTCATTACCAGGTGTAGAATCATTGTCAAAAGTAAATTTTTGACCAACCTTTAAAGGATATTTGTCCTCTGTTTCAAAGTTACCTATACGATGTTTTGGTCCCTGCAAATCGATCATAACCGCAACTGGAATATTTAGTTTTGCAGAAATGTCACGTATTAAATCAATCTTTTTTCCTTGAACATCACCAGTGTCATGACTGAAGTTTAATCTGCACACATTTACACCAGCTTGAATCATCTTTGTTAAGGTTTTTTTATCTTCACATTTTGGACCAATTGACGCAGTAATTTTTGTAAATCTATTCATAATAAGCCTACCTATTTCGTACTTTGTTTTTCTTGATTTTTTCGATTTATGATATATCATATACTTCATTAAAAGACAAGGGGAAATCTGCAATGAAGAACGCAAATCACGGTGCAATTGATAATCAACAACTAACAAACATAATTGAACGTATTGAAAAATTAAACGAAGAAACAGCCGCCATAGCCGCTGATATAAAAGAAATTTATAGTGAAGCGAAATCCGCTGGGTTTGATCCGAAATACATTCGTCAGATGATACGTTTACGTAAAATGGACCCCGATGAACTGGACGAAGCGGATGAACTGACACAAATGTATCGTAACGCATTAGGTTTATAATGAAGCAATTCACAAAAACTATTGAAGATTTTAACTGCGCCCATTGTGGCGCAGTTGTTCATGGTAATGGTTATACTAACCATTGCCCAAAATGCTTATGGTCACGGCACGTCGACAACAACCCAGGTGATCGTACGTCAGATTGTGGTGGCATGATGCGTCCTATTGCAGTAGAGAAAAAAGGTAATGATTTCATTATAACGCATAAATGCGAAAAATGTGGAAAGACAATTCGTCAACATACTAATGAAAATGACGATATGGACGCAATAATTGCGTTATCCGTTAACGAGACTTTTATATTCGGTAAATAAAATCCCGATCAAATCGGGATTTTATTTTTTTACATGCTTTATTGCCGCCCCAATAAAAGCATTGAACATGGGATGACCTTTATATGGGCTGGATTGAAATTCTGGATGAAATTGTCCTGCAATAAAGAAAGGATGGTCTTTTAATTCTACAATTTCTGGTAAACGTCCATTTGGACTACGCCCAGATATAATCATACCTGCCTTTGCAAATTTATCTTCCCACGCGATATCCATTTCATATCTATGACGATGCCGTTCAGAAATATGCGTTGCGCCGTATACCTTATTAGCTAAAGTATTTGGTGTTATTTCACAAGGATACGCCCCCAATCGAAGTGTTCCCCCCATATCGGCAGAATCATGATCTGGCATAATATTAATTATAGGCGTACAGTTCTTAGAAAATTCGGTAGAATCAGCGTCAGATACCCCAAGTACATTACGAGCAAATTCTATAACCGCAACTTGCATGCCTAAGCAAATTCCCATATATGGAATATTATTTTCACGCGCATATCCCGCGGCTGCAATTTTCCCAGAGATACCGCGACTACCAAATCCCCCTGGCACCAATATGCCATCTAAATTTACCGCTTCTTCTGGATTAAAATGTTCCGCATTTATTTTTTTAATATCGACGTGAACATTGTTTTGTATTCCAGCATGAAATAAAGCTTCGTTTAAAGATTTATATGCATCTGGTACGTCAAAATATTTTCCGACGACCCCTATTTTAACGTGTGGTAAGTCAGCTGTTAAATAATGCTCTATTTTCTGAAATTTTTCCATATTTCCCGCCGCATTTGGCAAATCAAAATAGTCAGCCATTATATCAAATACGTGTTGTGCATCATATGCCAACGGGATTTTATATATATTATCTAAATCTATTCCACTGATAACATTTTTTGCTGGTAAATTACAGAACATACCTATTTTTGCACGTTCATCTGCAGTCAACATTCTTGGCGTTCTTACTATTAACATGTCTGCTTGGATTCCGTTTTCTAATAACTCTCGCACGGACATCTGTGTAGGTTTTGTTTTTAATTCACCACTTTTTTCTAAATATGGCGCCAAAGTTAAATGTACGAACATTACATTTTTACGTCCGACATCGTTTGCAAATTGACGTATAGATTCTAAAAAGATTTTACCTTCTATATCGCCGACAGTACCCCCTATTTCACATACAACAAAATCTGTATCTGTCGGTGCCGAAATATATTCCTTAATCTTATTAGTAACATGCGGTATCATCTGAACCGTTGCCCCAAGATAGTCACCACGACGTTCCGCATTTAAAACATCCCAATAAATTCGCCCACCTGATATTGAATCATTACGAGTTAATTTTGCGCCTAAAAATCTTTCATAATATCCCAGGTCTAAATCTGTTTCAAATCCGTCATTGGTAACATACACCTCGCCATGTTGAAATGGCGACATCGTCCCTGGATCAATATTTAAATACGGATCAAACTTTCTTGCATGAACAGTATAACCACGAGATTGAAGAAGGGCGCCACAACTTGCCGCCGCGACGCCCTTACCTAAACTGGATACAACACCACCGGTAATGAAAATGTACTTTGCCATAAGAACGCCTCCTTATGGACTTTCATCATACGAAATTTTTCGTTGCGGCGCAATCAAATAAATTCCTATACTTCTTATATGCAAGAATTGTGGCAGAATCAATCGAGTAATTTATTTTTATGGACGCCATTTATAATGGCATTTGGTGCAGGTTTATATTTCAACTTGGCTTTTGAACCAGATACAACTTTATGTATTTTATTTTTAATACTTTCGCTAATTTTAATAATATTTAAAACCAAATTATTAATTCGAGCTATTTCGCTATTCGTTTTCGGTTTTTGTTATGCCGCGACATTTACAAATATAATAAACACCCCACAAATTCCATATGGATTACATGATATAAAGATAAAGGGAACCATTGAAAACATTGATTACACATCAAAAAAGACACGACTTTATATAAAAACAACCGCGGCCACCATAAAAGCGGGTACAGGTAACGCAATTATTCGCGTATCTTTAAATGATGGTATCCCAATACCAAAGGTTGGTGACGAAATTTCTGCAGAAATAGGTCTTTTCAGACCAAATGGTTCAGATGCACCCGAGGCTTTTGACTATGCTCGTTGGGCATACTTCAACAACCTGACGGCAACTGGGTATTTAACGAAATACGAAGTTATTTCTTCAAAAACAAAGAATAGTATGTCGACTTTACGTGACTATTTACACAATAAGTCAAAATCTTTTCTTGTAGACACGTTAGTACTAGGCTATAAAAACGCAGTTCCAGAAACAGATAACCCCATATGGACATCTGCCGGCGTTGGTCACGTTTGGTCAATTAGCGGTTTTCACATAACGTTAGTATCAGGGTGGCTATTTGCAATTTTTTATTTAATATTCAGATCTATTGCACCCGTTACTCGTCGAATTCCGGCACGCATCCCTGCATTAATTTGTGCCTGGATAGGGTTATTATTTTACTTATTCCTGTCCGGCAGTGACGTTGCAACAGTTCGTGCATTTATAATGGCAACTCTCGTTTTTGCCGCATTTATATTTGGCAGAAACGCTATATCTATGCAAAACGTATGTCTTGCTTTTTGTTTCATTTTCTTTATGAACCCACATTTCGTTTTACAGCCCGGATTCCAATTATCTTTTGCCGCAATATTTGGTCTTGTTTGGTTATGGAATGACGTAAAACCTAAAATACCGAAAAATAAAATTTTGAAAGTAATTTTTACAGCGACTTTAACATCTGTTACGGCAACAATATTCACAGCACCATTTGTAATAGCACACTTTTATAGCATGCCAATTTACGGTCTTATAGGCAATCTTATATTACTTCCTATATTTTCTATTGCAATTATGCCACTAGTTATGACCGCTATATTTACTTCTTTATTAGGCTGGAATTATCCTGCTGTGCTTGCAGAAGAAATTTATAAATTCTCTTTAATGATCGGCAATCAAATATCAGAACTGCCCAATGCAACGATAAGCATGCCACATGTTCCCAACGTGGCATTAGTTTTCATAATATTTGGTTTTCTATGTCTTATGTTCATTCGTCCAATAAAATTAAAAATAAATTACCTATTGTTCGTATTATTTATATTAATCGGAATAAATATAATCATATTCCAACCACGCCCATTATTTTATGCAACAACTGATCATGAATTAGTTGCTTTTGTCGGCAAAGATCAAAAATTAGAATTCAGCAAATCTCGTGCTTCAAATCATTTCTTCACTTTCAATACATGGAAACAGATAAATAATGAACCAATAGATACTAAAAATATTCGGCGCAAACCAGTAAATGGTATTTGGCATTATAATACGCCAAACTTTAATCTTGTATATATTCAGAAGTTTGTTCCATTAAAAGACAATTTGATAAATCTCTGCAATGATGAAAATATAGATTATATCGTTTCATACTTTGACGTAAAGGCCCCAACATGCAACCATAAAATTTTACGTGGAGGTTTTGTAATTTATCCGTCAGGCAAAATCAAATACGTTAATCACAATCGTCCGTGGCATAATCCGCGCTGACAAAAAACAAACCGGCTGCTGGTGCGGTGGGACCTGCTGCACTGCGATTCTTAGCAGCAAATATTTCATCTATATCATAAGGTTTACCAAGCCCTATTTCTACCAACGTCCCGACCATATTACGAACCTGATGATGTAAAAAGGAACGTGCAGTAAACTCAAAAATTACATAATCACCGTTACGTTTTATTGTGCACGAATCTAAAGTCTTAACTGGACTTTTTGCTTGGCACTCTGATGCCCTAAAACTGGTAAAATCATGATGACCTATCAGTCGTTCTGCCGCACGACGCATAGCATTAATATTTAATTTACGTGGCACCCACCAAACCCGATTTCTTTCTAAAACAGGGTGTGGGCCCCTATTTAAAACTACATATCTATAATTGCGCCGAACACAAGAAAAACGGGCATTAAAATCATCAGATACTTTCTCACACGATAAAACAGAAACAGGCGAATTAACTAAATAAAAATTCATTGCGCGCATAACAGTTTCTGCTTCTTGTTCTTTATCTAAATCAAAATGTGCAACCATAGCAATTGCGTGAACACCGGCATCCGTACGTCCTGCAGCGATAAGTTCTGGACGCTCTCCACAAAATTTTTCTATTGCGTGACGCAATATAGACTGCACAGATGGCCCCTGGCGATTTTCCTGCCACCCGATTAAATCAGACCCATCATATTCAAGAGTTACCTTATACCTTACCATTACCTACCCAAACATTTATCACATTTCGTTTTATCAAAAATTCCTAATATTTGCGATCTTAGTTCTAAATAAGTTTTACAATTATGACACGACATTCCAAAACAATCTATGCATTTACATTTACCAAAATCATTATATTCAGATATACCTACGTGCGCATGCCATAAACCGCACATCTTTTTTTCTTTCTGTTTTATTGAATGTTCATTATCAGACATATCTATACCTTATAAAATTCAGCGTGTTTTTTGGTTTGAAAAATATTTAGCATCAAAAACAAACTTATTACACCAACCATCATATTTCACTATTTCTGGACCAAATAACGCTACTTTTAACAGGGGGCCTCTATAGCATACGTTATAATTACCGTAACTACCGAAATATTTACAAAATTTACATATTTGCATTGGAATTTCTGTGTTTTGATCTGCCATATTTATAATCCTTATTTACCTAATATTATTTCTGCACCATGTAAACCATTTATAAAACTTTTCCAATCCATTGGTTTCTTACCATTTGGCTGAATCCGATCTATTTTTAATTCACCATTGTCAACATGCGTTTCTAAAATCTTTACATCAATACCATTTATCTTTGTTCGCCCAGCCCCCAGCGCACGGATTTGATTATGTATTGCATAAGCCCCTCGCGACCAGTTTATATCTTCGTCGGCACTGGTAAATTTACGGGTATACGTTGGTTCTCCTATCTGAGGATTAGGACTATATGCAGATGGGTTAGATAAATATTCAACCAGCATTTCTGCACCTATTGAAGATACCAGTTTTTCAACGACAGCATTAGTATCGTTTACCCCAATATCAAATTCTTTACGTAAATAAATGTCACCGGCATCTAATTCTGGTGTTATTCGCATCAAACAAATAGCACTTTTTTTATCACCATTATAAATAGCCGTACGAATTGGTGACGGCCCACGATATTTAGGCAAATCACTTGGATGAATATTTATACACAGAGCCGAGTTTAATACATTTTCACGCAAAATAACCCCATACGACACGACAACTACCATATCTGGAGTAAAATTATAATCTGCGATATTAGTATATACTGGTAATTTGTGTTCTTCTGCCCAAACATTTACAGGTGATGGGGTTATAATATGTTTTCGTCCCACCGGCTTTGGTGCACGAGTAAAAACAGCCAATATCTCATGACCAGCATTTAAAATCGCATTAAACATTGGGACAACGAAATCATTCGTTCCCATTAATACTAACTTCATTTTTTATGTTTCCTGACCTTTCGCATCAACATTTCACGACGTACTGGTGATAAGTAATCAATAAATAATATACCGTCTAAATGATCTGTTTCATGTTGAACTATCCTAGCAGGTAACCCAGACATTTGTGCACGTAAAGGCGTCCCGTTTTCATCTGTCCATTCTACGTCAACCGATTTAGGTCGCGTGACATTTGCATATACGGGTAAATCATCAGGTCCCAAAACAGACAAGCAGCCCTCTTCCATTGTACATACTTCATTACTATGGCTCAGAATTTTAGGGTTAATCATCTTAAACACCTGTTCTGTATCGGGATCCATCATGACCAAAAATCTTTTTAGTTGCCCAACCTGTGGCGCCGCCAAACCAACACCGTTTTGATCACGCATCATACCGACCATTTCATCTAATATTTCTAAAACATCTGGGGTGATTTCTGTTATAGGCTCACATTTTTCTCGCAAAATCAGATCACCACAAAGTTACATTTGCAACATTTATAAATCCTTTTATAATGGATTTTACCAAAGGATTCCTAAATGACAACTTATATTTTTGCCTTATTATTCATCATAATTGTATTATTAATAGTACTTCTGCTGCGTCGGCCAACAATTGATATATCTGGTCTACGCGAAGATAATGCTCGTCTGCGGGAAAGATTGGCAGAACGCTTAGGGGCGCTGACGCAAAACGCGATAGAGTTAAAAAACATCAGTGCAGATATTGCTAATTTTAAAAATATTTTAATGGGTAACAAACAAGCGCGCGGTACATTCGGGGAACGCCAACTAGAAGACTTGGTTTCCGATATAATGCCTCCAGAAACATACGCATTTCAGTGCGTATTAGAAACAGGTGTACGCCCAGATTGTATAATTCGTCTGCCCTATCCGCCTGGTGACATGATTATAGACAGCAAATTCCCGTTGGAAAGTTATACCAGAATGACGACCAATTCAACAGAAGACGGGGCAAAAAAACAGTTTGAACTAGACGTACGCAAACATATTGATGCAATTGCGGAAAAATATATAATACCTGGCAAGACCGCAGAATCTGCAATGATGTTCATCGCATCTGAATCTATATTTGAAACATTACACAGGGATTTCCCTGCTGTTGTTGACTATGCTAGTCGAAAGAAGGTTTTCATCGTATCACCTTCTACTTTATGGGCAACTCTCAACACTATAAGAGCGGTATTATCAGACATAAAAATAAAACGCGTTGCCGATAAAATTAAACGAGAACTAGAATACCTACTATCAGATTTGGCTCGATTGGCTGATCGAGCTGGCAAAGTACAACAACATTTTTCACAGGCAAGTGTTGATATAGAACAATTACAAACATCAATTGGTAAAATCACACCACGTGCAGAAAAAATACGTGAAATGAATTTTGGTGACGATGAATAAAAAACGGGGATCACTTCCCCGTTTCATTTTTTAAAATTTTTTTCTGCAAATTTAAAATTTTATTTTCTCTATCTTTTATGGTTTCCATCAACTTATCGTTTTCCAAACGTAGATTTTCGATATCCTTACGATGTATAACAATTTCATTTGACAAACGCTTCGTCTTTTTACGAGTAAAAGCCAACATTATCAATGCTCCAGAAACTGCGCAAGTTATACCAACTGTTAAATCATATAAAACGTCTGTTATTGCCATAAAAAAATTATAGCAGCATTTTGATATATTGCACTAGGCAGATTTTCTTAGACCTGTTTTACGGTCAATCCAGACCTGTTCATCTGCGATTTCCATTAACGGCATATCAGAAGGACTGTCTGCATAAGATCTTACGACATGTGGTATGATTTTATTCTGTTTCGCCCATTCGTCCATTGCGACCACCTTATTAGGGCCCCAACACATAAATTCATATTTCCATGGTTTTTTCGTATTCATATGAGAACATAAAACTGCATCAAACTTCATATCTTTAACCAAAGCAGGAATTAGATAATCTGGACTGGCAGAAACAAGAATAACCTTTCGTCCTTCATCATGTTCTTTTGCGACCTGTTCTTTTGACCACCCAAAACGTTCGCGTTTGTGTTGCTTTATAAAATCCGGCGCAAATTTTTTTACCATATCTGCAGTCAGAAATCGACGAGAGGCCTGACGCCACCAAATTCCGCCGATATTCAAATGCCTTCCTATCATGGCAACACCAATTAATGGTAAAAACAACCAAGGACGAATAGATTTATGAAAGCAGTATTTAACAAAGCCAACATTTGAATCTTCCCCAGATAAAGTTCCATCAAAATCAAAAACCACAACTTCTTCTTTTTTCAACATTTAGATTCCTTTACTAATAACTTGTTTGATTATAACAACAAAAAACTAGCATTGCAAAAGAAATGGGCAAATCGCCCATTTCTTAATGTAAAACACGTTTCAACCTTTCACGACCGCGCTCCACCAAGAAGAACAACGCCGGCGTCAAAACAAAAGTAAATATTAAACTAGCAAACATTCCACCAATCATAACCGCAGCCATAGCCACTTTCATACCATCTGTACTCCACAATTGCGGCATCATCCCAGCCATAATGGCAATTGACGTCATTAAAATCATCGACTGTTTGCTTTTTAATTCGGTCCATAATGCATTATATGCTTTCTCGCCATTTGCAATTCGAGAAATTGTCGGCTCTAACAAAAGAATATTATTATTAACGACCAAACCAACTAACATAACACACGCCAACATAGCACCAACGTTCATTGAAGCCCCAGATAAAAACAACAATACAAAAACACCAGCAAAACTACTGATAATAGATGTAGCGATTGTAAACGGATGCGCCAGAGAATTCATAATTGCAGCTAATAACATGTACGTTAACACAACAGCCAATAAAAATGCTTTACTTATTTCTGAAGTTGTTTCGGACTGAATTTCTGCCATACCGCCAAATTCGGTACCGTAACCAGTTTCCCAATCTACTTTAGCCAATGCGGCCTCTATCTTTTTCTGGACTGGTCCCATAGTAGATTTACCTATATTAATATCTATTTCCGTAACTCTATTTTTATTTATACGGCTGATATCTGGTGTTGCCGGTACAGTTTGAATACTGCCCAACTCTGATAACGGGACCATACCCTTTTGAGAATTAACGAACAAATTATCAAACATACTCATATTTTTAAATGGTTCTGCGAATTCTAATAAAATTGGGTATTCTTCACCATTTTCCTTATATTTATAATCATCATTACCATACAGCGCGGTACGCAAAGTTCCCCCAGCATACGAATTATTTACCCCCCAAAAGTTCATTTTATTTTGATCTGGGACGAACTGAGTTTCATTTCCTGGTTTCAACTGAGCCAGAACAGCACTTTGTACTTCTGGTATTTGATTTATCATATCCAATATTTGATTTGCATATGCTTCACGTTTTTCATCGTCAGCGCCGTATACATTTAATACGATATCTGCAGATACAGCACCGCTAGAAATCGCACGACCAGCACGAATTTGTAATTCTACATCAGGTATTTCTGATAAAACAGGTAGGATCTGACGAGCCAATTCTTTATCAGATACGCTACGTTCAGCCACATCTTTCAATTTCAATTTAATTGCCATATTTTGTAAACCGCGATCACCTATTTTTACAGAAACGTCTGTTACATCATCAAAATCTTTCAGCTTTTCTTCTATTTGTTTTGCTATTTCTGAAGATTTCTCATATGTTGCCCCCATAGGTGCGCGCGCTGTTATATTAATTTCATTTGCATCAGTAGACGGTGCAAACTCATTTCCAACAAATCCCATTAACATAGCAGAGCCAAACAGTACCGCAATCGCCATCACAACTACACGCCAAGGGTGCGCAAATTGATAACCGAACCATTTATATAGACGAGAATCTTTATCGGATTTTACAGAAACTTCTTTTTTCTTTGATTTACTGCCAGCTGTCAGCCGCAAAATTTTTGCAATCATCATAGGCGTCAAAGTAAACGAAAACATTAATGACAGCAACGTCAGATAAACGACAGTCAAACCAAACTGGTTCATAAATTGCCCCGCAATACCACTCATAAAG
>CALXQT010000019.1 GCA_944390835.1 uncultured Alphaproteobacteria bacterium
CAAATGACTTTTAATCATTGGGTCCAGGGTTCGAGTCCCTGTGTCCCCACCAAGATAACCTGTTGATTTCAGCAGGTTTTTTATTTTATAAAAATAAAAAACAGGTCTTTCCCAAGACCTTTTTATAATGTTTTTATAAAGATTACTAAATATTAAAATTATAAAAGCGCGGTGAAGCATAATTTTTTATTCGCTTATTGCGCTAAATTATAATCCGACACATATCTGTTGAACTGTGCAGCCTTTACAGCGTCAAATGCTCGCTGTTTCCTTTTAGCACTGCCTAATGACCATGAATAAAACTGTCCAAGATGTAAATTACGTCCAGTTTCTAGCATATCCCAAAAAGCAACCAATCTTTGATATTCATCTGTATGATCAGAATCCCAACGGGCTATCGTCTCAGCACGCTCCGTAATATGTCTAGAAGATTCTTCTATTAATTTCGTCGCATTTTCATAATTATTTATTTTGGTCTCTACTCTTTCGATAATTCCTTGGTTTACGGTATGTTCGCGCTCTGCATTTTGCATTTCCGTTTGCAATCTTGGTCTGTCGCGAACCGCGTCACGAATTTGATCACGCGTATACATGCTACGTAAACCGCTTGTTAATTCACGCGCTTCTTGATATTTTTGTTTCTTTTGTGATTCTGCTTCTCTTTTTCTGGATAAAATATCATGTGCCTTTGCCGCGGCCACCTCAGAAGTTAAACCGGCATAAGTTGCAGGGTCTCTAAACTCCCTATCTAGATCAGCAACTTTTTGTGCCAAAGCCTGCCTCTGTCTTAATAGATCGGAAATTTCTTGACGCGCTTTAACGATGCCATCAGCTTGATCAAACGCTTCTTTCGCACGATTATATGTTTCTTGCGTTCTTTGCGCGCGTTCCTTTGCCACCTCTAAGCGCCTTTTCTGCATAGGCATACGCCTTTCATTAAAACCTTCACTATCTAAAGAAGCCAACTCAGCCCGCTGTTCGGATATAGTTCGTCTATCTATAGCATCTAACTCACGCTGCTGTTCTATAGCATCATTTCTATTGGCCTCGTTTTCTGCTGTCCATCTTGCACGTTGAGTACGTATCCTGTTTGCCTGTCCATTAAATTTGCTGCCTGACAATTTTATTGCGTTAATCGCAGCAGTTGCCGTATATCCAACAGCTTGTAAGCTCGCCTTTAATACATTATCCATAACCTTCGTAAAATTTTGAATGACGGTGTTACCCTTATTAAAAGATAACGCAGAATCAGAAAACAATACAAAATCTGATTTATTAAACGCCTCCATAATTTTACTATTAGTATAACTATACTTTACAACTGACAAAACCTCCATCGCAGATTTTGCTTCTTCAACATGCCCTGGGATCGCTTTAATAATAAGTTCTTCTACTATGATTCTTAGCTGGTTGCCATTTTTTAATGCCCCAGCAAATGTTGTCGGCATAGACGCTTTTAACTCGCTCATGGTTTCAACAAACCACTCAAAATCTTTCGTGGCCCGCGCCGATTTATACCTTAACTTTTTTATAATATCTTCCTTGGAATTTAAGATTTTATCCAAGCCTTCGGTTGGTTTATAACCAGTACCGCTTATAGCATTTACAATTGCTTTTGCGGATTCTGAAAAATACAAGCGGTCACCAGATAATTTTAGATACTTCCCCATATAGTCTTCTAGCGTATCACTGATGTCGCCACGTAATTTTTCAAAAAATGTTAATTCTTCTTGTCGTTTCGGTGGAACATAATCTTCACTTCCGGTATTTTCATAATCTAGATTTTTATTTGCTTCTTCTAACTTACCAGAGATTTTACCGTCATCATATTGCTTAAAAACATTATATATTTTTTTATTTTTTACAAGAGTGTTTAATAAATTCTTATACTCACCAACGGTTGTGGCGTTACCACGAAATATCTCCATTTTATTTGGGTCTATGGTATTATTATCAAACCCACTTATTATGGAACTAAAATCTGGTATTCTGTCCCCAGCTGACAACCTTAAAACGCTACGAAATTCGTCGGAATTACTATACGTATCAATATACTGAGCTATCTTTTTTATTTTCTTCTGGAAAGATAGCGACGTATTATACTTTTGCGATGCTATGCCAGACAATAACTGAGCATATGAGAAATCCTTATCCAAAATACCCCAATTTTGAAACTGAATTTCCAAACTGGTTTGGTGCCGTTGCAGAAAGTCTTTAAAGTCACTGTTTATTAAATCCGCTACTGCTGGGCTGGCCGTACTATTTGTAAAAGGTTGGCTAGGTAAATTACCAAAATATTTATCAATAAAAGGTATTACTTCTGGGGAATTTTTTTCCAGTGTTTTACGATCTGCCGCCATATTCTGAAACGCACTTTGAAATGCCAAAAATAGCTTTTTCCACTCATCATCGTTCATAAAGAACTGGTCTGTGCTATTCGTGGGATCAGGCATATCATTTTCAACCCAAGAACCTGCCGGATTCTGGTGCATCAAATCCCTTTTCCAAATCCCCATATTACCACGAAAATCATTAGATTTTACATATACATCATATTGTGCACGAACCGCCGGCGGCATATGGTTAAACCGATACTGCATATAATACTGCAATAAAAAATCATTCATATTTGCCGCCATCCAAAAGCCTTTACCTTTTACCCAATATATTATAGAACTTTTTTGACAAAAATTCAATATTTTCAGTACAAAAAATGACCTTGTTGAGGTATAATGTTTTAATATTAAGGCAAAGTCCATGAATAAGCGTTCTACTTTACGTCGTTTTTTACACAGCATATATGGATATACGTTTTTTAATAAGCTATTGCTATTAACCCCTGTGTACGCTGTTTTTATGCAAGACAATGGTTTAACCGACATTCAGCTTTCACTGATGTTCATAATTTTATCTGCTGGTACATTTATGACGCAAATACCGGTTACATGGGTTACAAATAAGTTGGGGGCAAAATATGCAATAATATTAGGTATGCTATTAAAAGCTACCGCTTTTATATTATGGTTTGTATGCCCGACTTTATTTGGGTTTGCTCTAGGTATGTTTTTATGGGGTGTTGAATGCGCTTTTTATAATGTTGCGTTTGAAAGCATGTTATACGATGAACTGCGTGCCCGTCACCATCAGAAAACTTACGCCAAAGTTTTAGGAACTCGCTATAATTTACAAGCACTGGGATCTGCATTGTCAGCTTTTGGATCGTTATTAATGTTTGCGGGATATGGTTGGATTACAGTGGCGTCTTTAATATCCTTGGGCATTGCCGCCACATGCATACTAAGAATAGACATCAAATCAAAGCCACGCACTAAACAAAAAGTACGTAAAACAAACTTTATAAAATTAATGCGAACAGGTACTCAGATATGTGCAAAAACCCCGTGTATTCTATTAATGCTGATGTTAAGCCTGTTGGTTGCAAATGTTGCCTATCTTGATGATTATTTAAGCCCCATTGGCGTAGAAGTTGGTTTACCAATTCAATTCGTCGGCTTTATGCAATTCTTTATTTTAGGCTGCGCGGTTTTAGGCCAAACGTTCGCATATCATTTTACCAGAATCAAAGATTGGATTTTATATTCTGTCATATGCGCCGGCGGAATAAGTTTCGTAGTATTTTCTGTATGTTATTCATTGGCTGGGTTATGGGCACTTGGTTTGGCATACGTTTTATTCAGTGCGGTAAATGTTTTATTATATTCAAGGCTGCAAGATTTTATACCAACGACATACAGGTCTGTAATACTTTCATTATACAGCATAGGCGATAATATCATTTATATTGGTACATGCCTAATAATCGGTCTTGGTGGTATGCTTGGTAGTTGGCGCTATAGCATATTATTGCTTGGTATGACATTAATTGGAATAGGTTTATGGGCATTATTGTTCGTGCGTGATAAGTGTGCGGTATCTGACCCCCCCGGATCAAAAAACGTAAAAACTTCGCTGCCGATAACAGAAGCATAAGTTCCTATACATAATCGGCATTCGTTTAGTATACAATAAGTGTATGTCGATAAACTTGCGTAATTTTTTTCTAAAAAGCATCCCATACATATTATCTATATCGGGGGGATGGATTTTATTTAAACTTACGGAAAATAATATCAGCAACGAAGATCTTTCCGGTCTTGTAACCAATATAGCAGCCTCACTATTAGCGATACCACTGGTGTTCATACTATACGACTATTCTAATTACCTTGTATCACGGCGATTAAATAAAACTATGGCAGATCATATAACAGATCAGCTAAACGTAATCTTGTTAAACTTAATAATTATAATCCGTCAAATACTAAAAATACGAACAAAATTAACTTTCATTTCATTAAATAAAATGGGGGATTTTTCGGTAACCAAAATAACAGAGATAATGAAAATAACCCCATCACAAATAAAAGATCTTCGAATATACTACAACGAATTAGATACATTAGTTTATAAAAGCACAAGTTCTGATGCATTAACAAACACACAAGTACAAATGCTGACCAGTTTAATGCGAGATTTGTCGTTATTAATAAATGAATATAAATTTCGTCATGATAGACGTGCCACCGCCAGATACATGTCAAATATCATACTTAAAATAATAGAATGGCTAGATTCTGACGCTTTTGCTGCGATGCACTTTCAACAATTACTAGGATCCGCTGAAATAGACGCGATTAAACAAAATAAAAAAACTAAGTAATAAATATTATTACTTTTACTATTGAAAGCCTGAAAACCATGTGCTATGCTGAGGCCCGTAAACAAAGGGGATAATATGTACATACTTGCTTTGAATTGTGGTTCTTCATCACTTAAATATCAGGT
>CALXQT010000020.1 GCA_944390835.1 uncultured Alphaproteobacteria bacterium
TTTATAATGCTGGTGATAAAATCGCCGCTATACCTGTATGGTACGGCAAAGAACCAGAAGTAATCGCAACTGTTGAAAAGCCGTTTGTAATAACAATACCGAAATCTAATGGACTAAATGGTATCAGGGTTTTGGCACGATATAATGAACCTGTCTCTGCTCCGGTTAGACAAGGTGATAAAATCGGTGAAATCATAGCACAAAAAGACGGCAAAGAAATAGCACGGGCACCTTTGGTCGCATCAACAACAGTAAAAAAGACACAGCTATTTGGACGGGTAATAAAAAACATTCGAGTTATGTTCGGGATTGATTAAATGGTAGCAAAGAAATCAACAAATTCTTATACCTTTCCACATCCTATGGAAAACCCTTCCCTTGTCGGTCACGCAGAAGTATTGAACAACTTCTTGACCGCATGGCAAGGACGCGACAAACATCCCATACACCCGGTATGGATGTTAACTGGACCACGCGGAATCGGTAAAGCAACGCTGGCATATAAAATTGCCAAGATGGTTTATGGTAACGTAGGTGATTTTTTCATAATAGATATGGAAAGAAATATAGATAAAGACGGTAAACCTAAACCAGATGGGAAAACCATTTCAGTTTATACTGTACGCGCAATGATAGAAAAAATGCAAATGTCCTCTATGTCTGGTGATTGGCGCGTAATTCTTATCGACTCTGTAGATGAATTAAATACAGCCGCATCAAACGCGCTATTAAAATTATTGGAAGAACCACCTGCGAAGACTCTGTTCTTACTGGTTGTACATCAGCTAGCAAATGTTTTACCAACCGTCAGATCACGTGCACGCGTTGAAAAGATGCATCCTTTGACGCTTTCTCAATTACGTGAATTATGTGAACTTTTTATGTCGGATGCTACTATCAGCGATGAAACTTTACGACTTGCAAACGGCAGTTTCGGTAAAATAGCCAATCTAAAAAAATCAGGTGGTGATGAAATATATGAAGAACTTATAAACTGCCTTAACAACCCCCGCAGCAACAGTATTGACATGATGACTATTGCGCGCAAGATTGCCCCGACTCCCGCATTATACAGCATTTTATTAGACGCAATTGCATATTTTGGGCTAGCCGACTTATATCCGTTTGCAACGCATGCTATTGCCGACATTACAAGAATAAACCTTGAACCAGAACTTGGACTATTTAAAATAATTACTCAGATCAAAAAATGTTTATAGATACCCACTGTCATTTAACTGATAACTATATTTCCGGCGACTTGCATGACGTCATTACGCGAGCCGTAGACGCAGGTGTTGACACTATGATTTGTCCAAGCGCTGATCCTAAAGACGTCGTCAAGGCTGTGCAAATTGCTGAAAAACACTCAAACATATATGCAACAACTGGAATACATCCAGAATATGCAGGAATAGACGCGTCGGAATATCTGACTGATGATATTCTAACCAATCCTCGTGTAATCGGCGTCGGTGAAATTGGTTTAGACTACCATAGTGGTAAAGATAATCGAGATGCACAAATTAAATTATTTGAACAACAATTAGATTTAGCAAAAAAGCATAATTTACCTGTAGCAATTCATACACGTGATGCAGAAGAAGATACTGCGGCAATACTAACCGGCAATATAAATGGGGTTATGCATTGTTTTACGAGTTCTTGGGGATTAGCGAAAACTATGCTAGACCGAGGCTTCTTTTTTTCAGCAAGCGGTATTTTAACGTTTAAAAACGCTCCTGAAATTCGTGAAACCTTTTCTAAAATTCCACTTGATAGAATTGTCATAGAAACAGATAGCCCATACTGTGCTCCTGTTCCATATCGAGGAAAAACATGTGAACCTGCTTTTGTCATAGAAACCGCAAAAGTACTAGCAAATATTAAAAACTTGTCGATTGAAGAACTTGCCTTAATACTACGCACGAATACAAAAAAACTATATCCAAAAATTTCTTAATCTCTCTTTTCTGTATAAAATTTGCATTTTGTTATATTCAGTTGTAGAATAAGCCCATTATGACACGTCAATTGATTAAATCTGGTCAGGTTTCAGAAAACCGTAAAGCACGGTATAGTTACTCTATTGAAGACACAATAGAGGCTGGGATTTCATTAACTGGCGCAGAAATAAAATCTGTAAGATACGGATTA
Organism: uncultured Alphaproteobacteria bacterium; assembly: GCA_944390835.1. GTDB lineage: Bacteria > Pseudomonadota > Alphaproteobacteria > Rs-D84 > Rs-D84 > Enterousia. The sequence continues at coordinate 2,158 of CALXQT010000020.1, forward strand.
GTCACAATTGTTGACGGTTTCGTACAACGTCGTGGTCGCGATTTATATTTGGCTGGTATAGAAATTCAAAGGCTACCTACTGCTGCACGCATTGTGAATTTTGACGAGCGTCGCCCACGTCAATTATTATTACATCGTGCGCAAATAAATCGTTTGATCGGCAAACTACAAGAAAAAGGTGCAACCATTGTACCGTTAAAACTATATTTTAACAATCGTGGACGTCTGAAAGTATTATTAGGTATCGGATACGGTAAAAGTAAAATCGACAAGAGAGAAACAATAAAACAAAGAGAATGGCAAAAAAGCAAAGCCCGTATACTTAAAGGTTAAAACCAAGTAAAAAATCCGCAAAATGCGGATTTTTTATTAATTACGCATACCTCTATGCATTGAACCTTCTCCGTTGTGTAATTGACGTCCCAATTCTTTTTTGATGGCAAAATATTCTTCATGCGTAATACAGCCGTTATGATCAATATCCATCATTGGTAATACGTCCTGCATTTTTGGACATTTTATTGAAGACACATCTAAACATCCGTTATTAAATTCAACCCGTGGACCGCGGAAACAAGGTTTGCCATCAATAAATTTTGCAGAAGCAAAACCTAATGCAAAGATAATTAAAATAATTATCAGCTTAAACATAAATCTTGCGCATTTTGAGCCGCGATGTACACATTTGCAATCTGGACCACAATTACAATGATGACCACCGCATTTGCATTGTGCCATTTCTGGGGCTGCTTTTACTTTAATTTCTTCTTTTTTTGCTGCCGCTTTTACAGTTTTTTTAGAGACTGTCTTTTTTACGGCCGGTTTCTTCGTTGATTTTGTTGGCATTTTTATATCCTTCCTTTATTTTGTTTACGGTTGTGATTGTATTAGTTTAATAAAAACATGTAAAGAATAAAATTATTAATCTTCTTCTACAACATTCGCACGAGGATGAGCGTGCTCATATATATTCATAATTTCTGACATATTCACTTTAGTATATAACTGAGTCGTTGAAAGAGACGAATGTCCAAGCAACTCTTGTAAACTACGCAAATCCGCTCCTCCTGCTAATAGAGCTGTAGCAAACGTATGGCGCAAAGCATGTGGTGTTACATAGTCCGGCAATTGTAAATAATGACGAAGTTTTTCTACAACTTTTTCCGCCATACGCGAAGACATTGGTAAACCACGCACACTACGAAACAGCAAATCATTCGGTGCCGCTCCAAATGGACGTAATTGCATATACTTTTCAATTGCATCTGTAACTGCCGGCAAAACAGGAACTATTCGCTCTTTTGAGCCTTTCCCAAGTATCCTGAAAGAGTCAGGATGACCGCGAACATCTGCATTCTTTAATGATAACGCCTCAGAAATACGCAAACCACATCCGAATAGCAATAAAACCAACGCCCAATCACGTGCCGCTATCCATGGTTCTGCATCATCTATTTCCTTGATAGCGGTTTGCATATGTTCAACATCACTAACCTCAATTGCTTTAGATAACTTACGTGGAACCTTGGGTGAAGATATCAAACCAATCGAATTGTTTTTTATACCATATTTTTTCGCTAAAAACTTATAAAAACCACGCAAAGAAGATAATGCACGAGCCGTTGATTTATGTGCCAAATCACGTCTTTGACGATCCGCCAACCATGCACGAAAACAAAGCGTATCCGCACAAGCAAAATCAGACAAAGAAACATCCGCACCATTAAAATTTTTATAAAATTTTATAAAGTCACGGATATCCATTTCATACGCAGATGCCGTATGCGCAGAATAATTTTTCGTCTGCGTTAAATATTCTATAAATGCGGTAACCTGTTCTTCCATTCTTGTTATTTAATCTCAAAAGTAGCGGAAACACTGACAGAAACTTCCGTATCTTTTGCGACTATACTGCCCGCTGCACTGAACGCCTCTGCATCTGCGACAGCCATTTTTGCTCCTGTTGTTAAAAAGTTTGACGCACGTGGTTGAATAGATGGCGTAACCACATTATACGACACACTTAACATCTTACCTGCAGTATGACCATCCCCAGCAGCAAGCGCGTTCGCACGCTCACGCGCATTTTCAACTGCAGCACCAAGACATTCTTCTAAGGCAGGCTTCATCGCTTCGGCACTTGTATACATCCGTAAATTCTCAGAATAAACATCTTCTTGACCAGCAAATTGGCTTAATATATTCTCGATCGTTTCAATGTTATCCGCAGAAACTTCTATTGCTATTGTTGTTTCTGTACCCAATACAACAGATTTTTCAAGTTCGCGATTCCATTCACTCTTTTCATAAGAGTTAAATTCGGTCGTTTGCATTTGAACGTTTTGCTTTTTTAAATATTCCGTAATCTCTGCGATTTTTGCAGTTGCCAATTTCATTGATACAAGCGCATTTTTATCCAACGTTGTTACACGTAATGTAATCGCAGTTCTATCTTTTGCTACTGAGGTTAAACATTCACCATCAACAGAAATTACACGTGGAGGCACAGGTTTATCTATCCAACTAAAAAACAACGCTAAAATAGCACCAACCCCGATTACACTGCCAGCCCAAATTAATACCTTTTTCATATTCTCTCCTCTTCTTTTTTAATCAAAATAATTTAATTTCATTGCTCTCTTTACTCTCGAAACTGTTTCTGCCGCTACCGCACGAGCAGCCATAGTACCACGACGCAATATTTCTATAACAACCGCAGGGTCTTTGGCAAAAGTTTCGCGACGCTCACGTATCGGACGCAACGTTTCTTGTAATACTGAATTTAAGAATTTTTTTACCTTTACATCGCCCAACCCGCCACGTTCATAATGTGCGGCTAATTCTTCATAATTCGCGTATTCTGGCATAAATGCTGCGAAATGCTCTGGTTTGGCAAAAACAGACAAATATATGAAAACCGGATTGTCCTTTGTATTACCAGGATCTTCTACGCGCAAATGATTTGGGTCAGTAAACATAGTTTTTACCTTTGCCGCAATTTCATCAGCAGAATCTTTTAAATAAATGCAGTTGTTTAAAGATTTGCTCATTTTTGCGTTTCCATCTGTACCAGGCAACCTGGCCGCTGCTTGTAAATCAGGAACAACAGCATGTGGCGTTATCAAAGTTTCACCGTAAATACTATTGAATTTATGTACGATTTCCGCGGTCTGTTCAATCATGGGAAGTTGATCATCCCCAACAGGAACGATATTTGCATTAAATGCAGTTATATCTGCAGCCTGAGATATAGGATATGTAAAAAATCCGACCGGTATCCCCCCACTAAATTTTTCTTTTTGTGCAATCTCGGCTTTTACTGTTGGGTTACGCTGCAGACGTGCCACAGTTACTAAATTCATGTAATAGAAAGTTAATTCTGTTAATTCTGATATCTCTGATTGAATGAACATTACTGTTTTGTCTGGATCATACCCAGCCGCCAACATATCTAGTGCTACTTCCATAACGTTTTCGTGCACTTTATCTGGATTATCAAAATTATCCGTTAACCCCTGCGCATCAGCAATCATACCGTACATTCTTGCATAATCACCACGATTTTGTATTTCAATATTTGAATACAAAGATCCAACCAAATGACCTATGTGCAGTGCCCCTGTTGGTCTTATACCCGTTAGAACTATATTTTTTGATTCTGCCATAATTAAAATCCTTATTTTTTAATGATAAAAGTTTTGTTAATAAAATGAAAGCATAAAAATGCTATATGTATATCAAATCAGGCCCCTTATCGGCGCCACCAAATAAAAGAACAAAAATAAGAATTCTTTACTATCATCTTGATTAAAGTATATTTATATTAACCATAAAATCAATTATAAAAAATCCCGCCGAATTGGCGGGATTTCTTTCCTTTCGCGTTAATCTTAACGAGAATAGAATTCAACAACCAATTCTGGAAACATTTGAACAGGATACGGAACATCCGCAAACGCTGGAACACGGGTATATGTAGCAGTAAAGTTTGCACTGTCCACGTTGATATAATCTGGCCAGTTGCGTTCTGCAGATTCCAAGGCCAAAACAACCAATGGCATCTGTTTTGCTTTTTCACTGATGGTGATTACATCACCTGGTTTTACCTGATAAGACGCGATTTTAACGCGTTTACCGTTAACATAAATATGACCATGGCTGACCAATTGACGAGCCGCAAATACGGTTGGTGCTAATTTTGCACGGTATACAACCGCATCCAGACGACGTTCTAACAAACCAATTAAGTTATCTGGTGTATCGCCTTTCATATTATTTGCCTCTAAATAATATGCACGGAACTTTTTTTCACCGATGTTACCATAATAACCCTTCAATGTTTGCTTCGCACGCATCTGCTTTGCATAATCAGATGAGTTACCCCCACGAGAGGTTGGTCCATGCTGACCAGGTTTATATTTACGTTTATTAAATGGCGATTTCGCCTGCCCCCACAGATTAACACCCAAACTGCGGCCGATTTTTAACTTTCTTGTGCTGCGCTTTGCGCCTGCTCTTGCCATAATTTATCCTTTTTCTTTTGGTTTTTACGGTGCCAGACATTTCACAGAATCCTTATCGTTAATATGACCAAAAGACATATTACTTATTCAGTTCTGGTTATCCAGCGAGGCTCAGTTTATATTGTTTTTTATAAAAAATCAAGTAAAAATCCCGCATTGCGGGATTTTTTAAAACTTTACTTTTGGCGCCGCTTTTTCTTTTTCATCCATTTCAAACATCTTTTCTTGCCTGATATTAAACATGCGCGCAATTATATTTGACGGGAATTGTTCTATCTGAGTGTTTAACCCCATTACAACAGTATTATAAAATTGGCGTGCTGCCTGAATTTTAGTTTCTGTATCTGTTAATTCACGTTGTAATTCTAAAAAGTTTTCGTTCGCTCGTAGCGTAGGATAATTTTCAGCCAAAGCAAATATACTTTTCAACGTTTCAGACAATCGATTCTCTGCGTCAACCTTGGACGGCCCGTTCGCTTTCATTGCTGCATCACGTGCTGCAACCACCGACTGCAAAGTTTCACGCTCATGCTTGGCCGCACCACGAACAGTTTCTATAAGATTCGGAATTAAATCATACCTACGTTTTAATTGAGTATCTATTGTGGCCCATGCCTCTTTTGCTTGGTTCTGTCTTGATACCAAACCATTATAAACACCGATAAAATATAGTAAAACTACAGCAACTATCGCAATTGTAACCCACATAATTTAAACTCCTTTTTATGTCTACATTTTATTCTATATGCCAAACACTTTCAATGCAAATAAAAACGCCACCCCATTGAGTGGCGTTTAACAAACAAAATCTTATGATTTAGTTCAATGCATCCTTCAATGCTTTACCCGGTTTAAATTTAGGCTGAGTAGAAGCCGGGATTTTAATAGCAGCACCTGTCTGAGGATTGCGGCCTGTTGTTGCTTTACGTTTAGCAGTTGTAAATGTACCAAAGCCAACCAAGCGAACTTCGCCCTTCTTCTTCAGAACTTTTGTTACTGTGTTGATGAATGCATCCAAGCAAGCAGCTGCTGTTGCTTTTGTTACTTCAACTTCGTTTGCGATTGCTTCAATCAATTGCTGTTTGTTCATTTGTTTTCTCCTTTCATATAAATTTATATAAGGTGTCCGGCAGTCCCAAGGCAATGTCTATAGAATCTTAACCAGCAGATATACGCACCTTCTAAGCGTCTTTGTTTTCCAATCCATTGTATTCTATGGACATTGCCTGTGCTGCTTGTACGAATCGTAGAGAATTCGGGGCTTTAAGTCAAGAGTATATTTAACATAAAGAAAAAATTATAAAAGTTGACAAATTAGGCAAATTTAATTATGCACAGAATCCGCACGCACTGCACGCGCCCCAGGGGTATCTACCTCGCACAAAACATACTGCCCAGACAATCCATCAACACTTACTGTTTTAAAATAATTAGGTGTCATGGCAAACAACCAAACTATTACGCTGACCCAAAACATAAATTTTGTTAACTTCCACGGTGTTTGAAAACTTTCTCTTTTAAATGAATCGCTTAATAAATTTTGATACAGTGCCCATCCCCAACTAAACGCCAATAGCATTATTATAAAGAATAAAGCTATTATCATTTGTCTATGAAAAGGTAATAACGACTTTGCAAAAGCGTCCCAAAAACTGCTTTCTGCTGGACATATATATAAGGCATTCCCGACATTTTCTGGGGATAATACGATTGCTGCATTTGGTGCCAATTGCAAATCAAACGATACAACCATGACTATTGACACAAGCGCCAGTATAGCAAACAACATTAATGGCTTCATTTGTTTTAACCCCTAAATTTCTTTGTTATATTATTATATCACAAACAAGTAACCAATTGCAATTTCATAAAGTTTCATTTAAAATCGACATCATGATGCGAAAAAAACATAATATTATTGTTGGTCTGACTACATTCAATAATGAAATGCTGCAAATCTCTGTCCCAGCATTAGGTAAATTGCATCAAAAATTTATGCTTATAATACACAATAATAACCCAACGACAACAGTATCTCGCCGTCAGATCCGCAGACTTGGTTATTGCGGAGATTTACAAATAATAAATGCAAATGAAAACATCGGTGAACTACGCGCACGTATAGAAATAGTCAAAACAGCGCGCGAAACAAACCCCACGTGGATTGTTTTCTGTAATGATGATGATTTGCTTATTGATTTGGAAATTCCGCACGTTGCAAATGATAACTTCGCAGTGATTCAAAATGCAGTCGTTTTAAAGCATAGAATTTCGGATTTATTACGTGTTATGTCTAATCCTTTGGATTTTGATATTGACGGAGAAAATGTCACTCTGCTGCGTCCCAATGTTGGTATAGCTGGTACCCCTATTCGTGCAACAGTGTTATTCGGTCTTGTAAAAGTATTGCAACAAATTATAAACGACATTTCAAAACTTGATGAAAAGCTAAACTTTTATCCACCGATTGGTGCAATGATGTGGAATTTTATAAACATATATGCTCGCCATATTAATCCTAATTCTGCCCCAATATATATGGATAAAATAAACTATATAAAAAATGATTTAAACACTGCAGGCACCAAGTATAATATTTTGGCGCGACCAGTTCGTAATCCAGAAGAATATTATAAGCGTGCATTAGAAAAATACGACGCATTATTACAGGCCGCATTAAATACAAATGCCGCCCCTAGGGGCTAACTAATATTTACTATATACTATCAAAATGTAAAATATCTGATTGAAATAAGGCTGTGATGCATATAAAATTGCACCGAAAAGAACAAGGATTTAGAAAATGAAATATAATGATATTCGTAAAACGTTTTTAGACTTTTTTGAGTCCAAAGGGCATAAAATTGTTCCGTCTGCGTCACTAATTCCGGACGATCCTACTTTGCTTTTTACTGTCGCTGGGATGGTTCCATGGAAAGGGATTTTACAAGGTACAGAACCTGCTTTTGCACCACGTGTTGCGGACGTACAAAAATGTATTCGCGCCGGCGGTAAACACAATGATTTAGATGAAGTCGGGTTTGATGGGCGACATCATACTTTCTTTGAAATGTTGGGGAACTGGTCTTTTGGCGACTATTTTAAAGAAGGCGCTATTGAAATGTCTTGGGAACTGTTGACCAAAGTATTAAAGTTAGATCCAGCTCGTCTACGGGTCACGACACATGAAAGCGATGAAGAGTCCACAGAAGTTTGGCGAAAAGTTGCTGGAAAAGAAGCTATACGTTTGGGCGATAAAGATAATTGGTGGTCTGCCGGAGATACTGGTCCTTGTGGTCCATGTACTGAAATTTTCTATGACTTTGGTTCAGATATATCAAACGAAGACGATCGTTGGGTAGAAATATGGAATGACGTTTTTATGCAATTTGACCGCGATGCAAACGGTAATTTAACACCCCTACCAAAACAAAATGTTGATACCGGTGGAGGATTGGAACGTTGGGCGGCTTTATTACAAAACAAGGTTGATAACTTTGACACAGATTTATTCGTTAACTTAATACATGCAACTGAAGATATCATAGGTGTTAAAAAGACACCTGAAAACACCCCCTCTTTTAAAATCATTGCGGACCATCTTCGTGCTGTTGGCTTTGCAATTGCTGATGGAGTGATCCCAAGTAACACAGATCGTGGGTACGTCATTCGCCGTATATTACGTCGCGCCATGCGACATGGCCAAATATTGGGACACAAAGGTGCGTTGTTGTCTAAATTATACCCTGCACTGATTACAGAAATGGGCGACGCATATCCAGAACTGAAACGCGAAGAAAAGCATGTGGTTGAGATAATTCAGAATGAAGAAAACGCCTTTGCCGATATGTTACAAAATGGCATAAAACTATTAGACAATGAAATACCAAAAATTACTAACGGTATTTTACCAGGGGAAGTTGCCTTTAAATTGTTTGACACATATGGTTTCCCCTTGGATTTAACACAGATGATTTTACGAGATAAAAACATAGATGTTGATGTCGCTGGCTTTGAATGCGCCATGGCAGAACAAAAAGAACGCAGTCGTGCTGACACTAAAGGAACTCGTACATTATGGGAATCTCAAACTAACTTAGTCTCAACAGATGATCATTATAAATATGCCCCCGACAATAACCTAAGTTCCGAAGTTTTGGCAATACTACGTGACGGCGAATTCGTGAAAAGCGCTAACGCCGGAGATAATGTAGAAGTTGCATTAGATAAAACTAATTTTTATGGTACCCAAGGTGGTCAGGTCGGTGATGCCGGAGAATTTGTAAAAGACAATAATACAGTCATGAACGTTAGCGAAGCATCACGTGTTGATAATGTTGTTATTCATAAGGGTACATTAACATCACAGTTGTCTGTTGGTGATACTGTTAAGACAACAATCAACATGCCTCTTCGTCAACAGACTGCACGAGCTCATACTGCGACCCACCTTCTACAAGCAGCATTACGCGACGTATTAAATGAAGATGTGGAACAACGTGGTTCAAAGGTATCACCAGATTCTGTACGTTTTGACTTCCGCTTTGGTCGCGCAATGACAGCCGAAGAAAAGCAAGCTGTGGAAGACCTAGTAAACAAATGGATTTCTGCTGACATGCCAGTTATTCATGAAGAAATGTCATTAGAAGACGCCAAAAAGCGTGGTGCTATGGCACTATTTAACGAAAAATATGGCGACAAAGTAAAAGTCATTACTGCTGGAGATATATCATGTGAACTATGCGGTGGAACTCATATTTATCATACCGGAGAAATAATTCGTGCAAAGATAAACAAAGAAAAATCTATCAGCAGTGGTATTCGTCGTATCACAATGTCTGTCGGCACATTGGCAGAATAAAAAATCGCCCCTTTTTGGGGTGATTTTTATTTCACTTGCTTTTATATGAAAACTTAGTAAAATTATTGGGGTAATGAGAGATTTAAAAGTTCTCTATCTTCCCCGAAATTTTAATTATATTTCTGATTATAAACCGGGGAAAAACCGCGCTGTCATTAAGATTCACTACAAATAAAGATTATTTCTTTATTAGCAATGAATTGTGTGACGGCGCACAAGTATAACATTTAAAAAGGATTTATTATGGTAAAAGTAAAAGAAAAACAAACCGCGCCAGAAACAGAAGTCGGCTCGGATATACAAAAAACAAGAAAAATAACTGGTATGAACAAACACGAAAACGATAAAAATGATGAGAAATTATATTTTATGGCCTTGGGTGGATTAGAGCATGTCGGTCAAAACATGTATATATATAAATATAAAGGCAAATATCTGGTTGTCGATTGTGGTATGGGTTTTCTAGAAGAAGAAATCGGTGCCGGTGACGTTCAGTATTGCGACACAACGTGGCTAGAAAAACATAAAAAAGATGTTGTCGGGTTCGTCATTACACACGGCCACGAGGACCATATAGGAGCATTAAAATTCATTTGGCCAAAATTCAGAAAACCAATTTATTGTACCCGCTTTCCAGCAGAAGTTTTACGTCAAACATTTCGTGGCATTGAATTAGACTTTGATCCAGAAAAAGATATTATTGAGTTTGATCATCATGGCGCAACGTTAAAACTTGACCCATTTGAGATTGAAACATTCCATGTTTCTCACTCGGTACCAGAGGCTCAAATGTTAATAATTAAAACGCCCGCTGGAAAAGTTCTTCATACAGGCGATTGGACATTTAATGACGACAACCCAATAGAAGAACCAACCGACTATGCCCGCTTACGCGAAATCGGTTCAGACCCGAAATTATTAGCATGTATGTCGGATTCTACATCTTCATCCAGACAAGAAGCGCAAACAACAGAAGTACAAGTTCGAGAAACATTGACGGAAATAATGAAAAACGCTCCTGGTCGTGTTTTGGTTACAGGATATTCTCGTTCTTTGGCACGTATGAAAATGTTTGCTGAAGCGGCACGTGCTGCAGGGCGCGTCGCAGCAATAAAAGAACGCAGTAACCCGAACCCAGTTCCTTTTGTTGGGTTACCAGAATTCCGCGAAATGGGGATTGAGTTTGGATACTTAAATAAAGATGACGTTTATTTGCATAGCGAAATAAAAGACCTGCCGGCAGAAAAACAAGCCATATTCTTAACAGGATCACAAGGGGAACAATTTGCAATGCTTACGCGTTTATGCCGCGGCCATGTAAAAGAAATGAAATTACAACCAACAGATACTGTTTTGTTCAGTGCCATTGTTATTCCAGGACGTGAACAAGATGTATCCTATCTATATAATAAATTGGCACGTATGGGTATAAAAACGCATACTATTTTTGATACTACGCATCTGCACGCCAGCGGTCATGCCGGGCGCCCAGAGTTTGAGCGTTTTTATGATATGGTTCATCCACAAGTATCTGTACCAATGCATGGAGATTATATAAACGAAATGTTGAACGGTAAAATGGCCATGGAGCGCGGCGGTGCAAAGTACATGATGGTAGTTCACAACGGTGAAATGATCGCTTTAGCCGACGGCGAAGCGCCATATGTTGCAGAAACCATAGAAACAGGCTTCGTCGTTATGGAGGGTGAAACGGAACGCAGTACCGACGACCCTGTATATAAAACACGTAAAAAAATCGCTACAAACGGTGCAATATTCGTAACATTACCGGTTGATAAACGTGGTTTCTTAAAGGGCACACCAGAAGTATCAAGTGCCGGCATATTTGAAACTGATGATACTGGTTTTATGAAGCGCCAAATTCAAATCGAAATAACTAAAGCGATAGACGGACTGACGAAAACAGAGCGTAAAGACAAAAACAACCTGATTCGCGCTGTACAAGTCGCATCTAATAAGGTTGTACGTGCATCACTGGGGTCTGATAAAAAACCACAATATAGTGTACACTTCGTACAGAAATAAAAAATCGCCCAAATGGGCGATTTTTTATTTAAATTTAATTATTTTTTCCAAAAAGCAAAACCTGAACGGCGTTCTGACTTTTCTTCACGCTGTTTACGGTCCTCTGCTGCGCGACGACGTTCTGCACGACGTTCTTGGAATCGACGTGCTGATTCTTCATCACGATGGATTAATTTCAACGTTGTAACAGATAATTTATCGTTACGGACCTCCTCATCAAATTCGACAATATCATTTTCGTTTAAGAATCTGATACCCGCTTCCTTCAGTACACTAGAATGAACAAATACATCATCTGTATTGC
>CALXQT010000021.1 GCA_944390835.1 uncultured Alphaproteobacteria bacterium
AATTAAAGGGGATTGTTAAATTAGTTGTCCCCGCGAAGCAGGCTAATCCTGCGCCACCAATTGGACCGGCGTTGGGTGCTGCTGGTGTAAACATTGCAGAATTCTGCAAACAGTTTAACGATAAAACGGCTGATAAAGAACCAGGAATGCCAATTCCTTGCATTATTACTGTTTATACGGACCGCAGTTTTGAATTTATTATGAAATTGCCACCTGTATCGTACTATATTAAAAAGGCGTTGAAGCTGAAAATTGGTTCTCATAAACCAGGTCGTGATTTTGTTGGTACAATAACCAAAGCACAAATTCGCGAGATTGCTGAAAATAAGATGCCGGATTTGAATTGCTCTACCATTGAATCTGCTATGAATATTGTTGCGGGTCAATGCCGTTCGATGGGCGTAAAGGTGGAGGAATAAGATATGAAAGCTACAAAAAGACAGCAGACTTGGACAAAATTGGACCAAGACAAAGTTTATTCTTTAGCCGAAGCTATTGAAGCATTGCGTGAATATACATCGAAGAAATTTGATGAGACTTTGGAAGTTGCTATCCGTTTGGGTGTTGATGTTACCAAAGCAGATCAAAACATTCGTGGTATGGTATCTTTACCAAATGGCACAGGTAAAACAGTTCGTGTTGCTGTGTTCACAGTAAACGCGGCAGATGAAGCGAAGAAAGCTGGTGCTGACGTTGTTGGTGGTGAAGATCTGATTGAAAAAGTTGCAGCGGGTGAAATTAATTTTGACCGTGTAATTGCAACACCAGATATGATGCCAAAGATGTCAAAAATTGCACGTATTTTGGGGCCAAAAGGTTTAATGCCGAATCCAAAATTGGGTACGGTTACGAACAATGTTGCAGAAGCGGTAGCGACTGCGAAAGCTGGTCAGATTGAATATCGTGCGGAAAAGAAGGGTATCATTCACGCCGGTGTAGGTAAAATGTCATTTGCAACTGATAAATTGGTTGAAAATGTAAATGCATTGGTTGAACAGCTAAAGAAAGTAAAACCTGCATCCGTAAAGGGTCAGTACATTTTGGGTGCCGCTGTTGCGACGACTCAGGGACCTGGATTAAAGGTTGATATAAAATAATGAAATCGCGGTGGGGAAAATTCCTTACCGCGTACAGATTTCTGTCCGAGACTGATGGTGCCCAGAAATGGACTTAATTGCCATCATAGACAAAGAAAAGATTCTTTGGGGCAGAAGCAGGCCCCACCCGACGGGAACGTTGGATGGAAAGTTTAACAAAACAGGGATTTTGAATTTAGGTTCAGAATCTTGCAGATAAGGGTAAAGATATGAGACGCGAAGAAAAATCAGATTTGATTTCAGCGTTGCAATCGTCCTTGAAAGAAGCGAACGGTGTTTTCGTTATTGAAAACCATGGTTTGACTGTAAAAGAAATGGAAGCATTGCGTAATGAATTACGTCCATTGGTTTCTGTATTCAAAGTTGTCAAAAACCGTTTGATGAAGTTGGCGTTAAAAGACACTGACTTTGAACCCGTATCCGAAATGATGAAGCGTCCAACTGCTGTTGCTGTTGCAACTGATGGTTTGGCGGTTACCAAAGTATTGGCAAAGTTTGCAGATGCACATCCAAACTTGACAATTGTTGGTGGTAAGATGGATGAAGGGGTTCTGAGCAAAGACGATATTTTGCAATTATCCAAACTGCCGTCCCTGTTGGAAATTCGTGGTACTATTGCGCGTATCTTGGTTGAACCAGCATCGCGTTTGGCTCGCGTTTCCGCAGAGTATGGAAAAAAGAATTAAAAATAACCAGAACGTTAAAGTTCTGATTTACTGAATAGGAGCTAAAAAAATGGCAGACATTCAAAAATTAGTTGACGAATTGTCAAAATTGACCGTTTTGGAAGCAGTTGAACTGTCCAAAGCGTTGGAAGAAACTTGGGGCGTAAGCGCTGCTGCTGCTGTTGCAGTTGCTGCTGGTCCAGCTGCAGGTGCTGCTGCAGAAGAAAAGAACGAATTTGACGTCGTTCTGGCTGAAGTTGGTGCTAACAAATTGGCAGTAATCAAAGCCGTTAAAGAAATGACTGGTTTAGGTTTGGGCGAAGCCAAAGCATTGGTAGAATCCGCACCAAAGGCAGTTAAAGAAGCTGTTGCTAAAGACGAAGCTGAAAAGATGAAAGCTACGTTGGAAGCGGCAGGTGCAAAGGTAGAATTGAAATAATTCACCTTGGAACCTAGTTGTTCCAGAACATTTAAGTCGCAGTATATTACTGCGCGAACGCCGCCCATCTGGGGAATTTTCCCTAGGTGGGCACAAAGGCGTATAAAACATATAGAAATTGTTTCGTTTGCAAAACGCACAAAAAAAAGGATTGATACCAATGGCAATTATCCAGAAATTCAGAAAATCTTTTGGAAAAAGTTTTTTGCAAACTCCGCTTCCTGATTTAGTTGAAATTCAATATAATTCTTACAAAGATTTCTTGCAGGCAGACGTTGATCCGCAGAACAGAAAGAATATTGGTCTGCAGAATGTATTTTCATCTATGTTTCCAATCAAAGATTATGCAGGTATTGCAGATTTGGAATTCGTTGAATATACATTAGACAAACCTGTCTATAACGAGAAAGAATGTATGCTGCGCAACTTGAATTATTCTAGCAAGTTGAAGCTGAAGCTGAGATTGATTTTGTGGGATATCGCAGAAGACGGCAAAAAAACGCTGCGCGATATTAAAGAACAAGAAATATTTATGGGTGAAGTTCCTTTAATGACGGAACGTGGTAGTTTCATTGCTGCCGGTGTAGAACGTGTAATCGTTTCACAAATGCACCGCGCCCAAGGTGTTGTCTTTGCCACAACCAAGGAAGCAAAAATTGCAGGTAACCCAGTTACGTATACAGCGCGTATCATTCCAGAACATGGTAGTTGGATTGACTTTGAAGAATCTAAGGGTGTAATTTACGTTCGCATTGATCGCCGTCGTAAGATTCCTGCAACTGTTTTATTACGTTGTCTGCCGTCTGCAGAAGATGAAAAAAAGTGGCAGGCGGATCCTCGTAAACCGGCCATTCGTGGTATGGATGATACGGAAATCTTAAGCGTATTTTATAAACGTATCCCATTGAAGTTTAATGGTAATATGTGGATTGGTCAGACGGCTTCTTTTGAGGGTTTAGATAAATATCGCTTAAATTATGATTTGATAAATCCGAAAGATAAAAAAGCTTTGGCGTCTAAGGGCGAACGTATGAATGCAAAACGTTTGTCGCGTGTAACGTCTGCTTCGAAAGATTTTGGTATTATTCCTGATTCTTTGGTTGGAGAATATTTGTTTGATCCAATCTTAGACGCAGAAGGTAATGTTCTTTATCGTTCTGGTACAGAAATTACACCAGATGTGATTGCGGATTTGGAAAAGTTGAATGTCAAAGAAATATCTTTGATTTCTATTGATAATACAACTATTACTTCACATATGCGCAATACTTTGATTGCAGATAAGACTGTAAACCGTGAAGAAGCGTTAATTGAAATTTACAATATCATTCGTCCAGGTGAACGTCCAACGCTGGAAGCGGCGATAAACTTGTTTATGCGTCAAGGTTTTGATCCAGCATATTATGATTTGTCAGCTGTTGGTCGCTTTAAGTTAAACAAACGTTTGAAAATTGATTCTGGTAAAAAACCAGAAGATGAACGCTTGTTAACTAAATCAGACTTTTTGGCGGTATTAAAGACGTTAACAAATATCATTGATCATAAAGATACAATTGATGATATTGATAACTTATCAAATCGTCGCATTCGTACGGTTGGTGAATTATTAGAACAGACTTTCCGTACAGGTATGGTTCGTATTGAACGTTTGGTTCGTGAAAGTTTGTCTTCACCTAATATTGCAAATATGCAACCGCAGGATGCAATTAATGTTAAACCTTTGATGTCTTTGATATCAGAATTTTTGGGTACATCTCAGTTGTCTCAATTTATGGATGCGTATAACCCATTATCCGAATTAGAGCATAAACGTCGTATTTCTGCGCTAGGTCCTGGTGGATTAAACCGTGAACGTGCGGGTATCGATGTTCGAGACGTTCATCCTACTCATTATGGTAGATTGTGTCCAATTAACACACCAGAAGGTGCGAATATCGGTCTGATTAATCACTTGGCAACATATGCGCGCGTAAATCCTTATGGGTTTATTGAAACGCCTTATTATGTTGTAGAGAAAAGTAAGATTACAGATAAGATGGTATATCTGACGGCGGATGAAGAGTTGGGACATAAAATTGCTCAAGGTAATACACCGACAACGGCAAATGGTGTTTTGGCAGAAGATGTCGTAACAGCACGTGTTGACGGTGAATTTACAATGGTTCCAAAAGAAGAAATTGACCTGATTGACGTTGAACCACGTCAGGTTGTGTCCATTGCAACCGGTTTAATACCGTTCGTTGAAAACGATGACGCGAACCGTGCGTTGATGGGATCTAACATGCAACGTCAGGCGATACCTTTAATGCGTGTACAAGCACCATTGGTTGGTACGGGTATCGAACGTGAAGTTGCGCGTGATTCTCGTACAGGCGTTGTTGCAAAACACAGCGGTGTTGTTGAATCTGTCGATGCAAATCGTATCGTGGTTAAATGTATGAACAGCCGCAACGTTGTGACAGGGGTTGATATTTATAACTTGGAAAAGTTTGAACGCAGTAACAGTGAAACTTTGATTCATCAGAAACCTTTGGTAAAAGTCGGTGATCGTGTTTCAGCGGGTGATATTATTGCGGACGGTTCTTCTATGAATTATGGCGAACTGGCTTTGGGACGTAACGTCTTAGTAGCTTTTGTTCCATGGCGTGGATATAACTATGAAGACTCTATTGTTATATCTGAACGTATTTCGCGCGATGACATATTCACATCTATCAAGATTGTGGAAAAAGAATTTAAGGTGCGTGATACTCAATTAGGGCCAGAAAGCTTGACGCGTGATATTCCAAACGTAAGTGAAGAGGCGTTAAAGAACTTAGACGAATCCGGTATCATTTATGTCGGGGCACGTGTAAAACAGGGTGATATTTTGGTTGGTCGTGTGTCACCAAAATCTGAGACTTTGTTAACACCAGAAGAAGCGTTGTTGCGTAATATCTTTGGTGAAAAGGCCTTGAATGTAAAAGACACTTCTTTACGAGTTGGACCTAATGAAGAGGGTACTGTTATTGGCGTTAACGTTTTAACGCGTCACGGTGTAAAGAAAGACGAACGTACTCAAATGATTGAACTGCAGAAGATAGAGAAAATAAATAAGGATCGTGAAGAAGAAACGTCCATCATTGAACGTGGTTTTGCCGATCAGATTTTCCAGATTGCAGAAGGTTTAATTATTGATTCTGGTACGGGTAGCTTAAAGCCTTTTGTTGGTAAGAAACTGACACAAGAAGTGTTTGAAGGCATTAAACCTGCTGACGTAAAGAAATTGGTTGTACGTAATAAAGAAGCCCAGGCAAAGATTGACGATTTGCGTGAACAGCATATCGCAAAGTTAAAAGCTTTGAATGAAAAGGCTGACTCTGAAATTGCAAAGACGACAGAAACAAACTCTTTGGGTGCTGGTGTATTAAAGGTCGTAAAGGTATACATTGCACACAAAATGAAGTTACAGCCTGGAGATAAGATGGCTGGACGGCATGGTAACAAGGGTATTGTATCGAAGGTCGTTCCAATAGAGGATATGCCATATATGGAAGATGGTACGCCAGTTGATATCGTATTGAATCCGTTAGGTGTGCCAAGCCGTATGAACTTGGGGCAGATTTTGGAAACTCACCTTGGTATGGCGGCTCGTACTTTAGGGCAGCAAATAGGTGCTGTGCTTGAAGAAGTAAAACAGAAACGTGCTGTAACCGATGACTTGCGTACAGTAATGGGTAAGATATACGGTAAAGAAACAGCCGAAAAGTTAGAAAAAATGACTGATACAGATGTTCGTGCAGAAGCTGCGTTGTTGCGCGATGGTGTTCCTATGGCAACGCCAACGTTTGACGGTGCGACTTCAGAGGACATTAGACGTATGTTGAAACTGGCAAAGTTACCAGAAACAGGTCAATTCACTCTGTATGACGGTATGACTGGTGAAAAGTTTGCACGTCCGGTAACGGTTGGTGTTATGTACATGCTGAAACTGCATCACTTGGTTGATGAAAAGATTCACGCACGTTCTGTTGGTAATTATTCTTTGGTAACGCAACAGCCGTTGTCTGGTAAAGCCCATATGGGTGGTCAGCGTTTAGGTGAAATGGAAGTGTGGGCGTTGGAGGCTCATGGTGCCGCACACTTACTGCGCGAAATGTTGACTGTTAAGTCAGATGATATTACAGGACGTACGAAAATGTATGAAGCGGTTATCTCTGGCAGTAATGATTTCCAGACTGGTACCCCAGAAGCGTTCAATGTATTTGTTCGTGAACTGCGTGGTTTAGGTTTGGCGTTAACACCAAAGAAAGTAGACTAGTTTATTTTGATCGACATCTTTTTTAAGATGTCGATCAGAAAAAACACTTTTAGCGACTGAAAGGAGCAAAATATATGACCAATATGTTGCAGAAGATATTTGGACAGATTGAAACCAAGGAACAATTTGACGCGCTGCGCATCACAATTGCGTCACCAGAAGAAATTCTTTCTTGGTCTCATGGTGAAGTAAAAAAACCAGAAACAATTAACTATCACTCTTTGAAACCAGAGCCAGATGGATTGTTCTGTCAGCAAATTTTTGGTCCTGTAAAGGACTATGAATGTGCGTGCGGAAAATATAAAAGAATAAAGTTCCGTGGTGTGGTATGTGAACGCTGTGGGGTTGAGGTTGGCCCATCTAATGTTCGTCGTGAACGTATGGGGCACATTAAATTGGCTATGCCGGTTGCTCACACATGGTTCCTGCGTGAAGGTAAAATTGCAACGTTGCTGAATAATTTGCCACAGAAAAAATTAGAGCAGGTTATTTCTTATGATGCGTACATTGTCATTGAACCTGGACTGACAAGTTTGAAGCAATATGATGTTATCAGTGAAGACGAATATCAGAAAGCCGTTGAAGAATTTGGTGCGGATGCATTTCATGTCGGTATTGGAGCCGAAGGTGTAAGAAGCATAATCGCTAATCTTGATATGGGTGACGAACGCACTCGTTTACGTGCAGAATTAGCAGAAACAAAATCTGATTCAAAACGTAAAGGTTTAATCAAACAATTAAAGTTGGTTGAAGCATTCTTGGATTCTAAAACAGATCCTGCTTGGATGCTGCCTGATATTATTCCTGTTATTCCACCTGATATGCGTCCTTTAGTTACGTTGGATGCGGGGCATGTTGCTGCGTCTGATTTGAACGATTTATATCGGCGTGTTATTATTCGTAACAATCGTTTAAAAAGATTCATTGAAATGCATGCGCCTGAAATTATCGTACGTAATGAAAAGCGTATGCTACAAGAAGCAGTGGATTCGTTGTTTGATAATGGGCACAAGGCACGCCCAATGGTTTCACAGAATCGTCGTCCGTTAAAATCTTTATCTGATTCATTACGCGGTAAGTCAGGGCGGTTCCGTATGAACTTGTTGGGTAAACGTGTTGACTATTCTGGTCGTAGCGTAATTGTGTCTGGACCTTCTTTGAAACTACATCAAGTTGGTTTGCCAAAAACGATGGCTTTGGAATTGTTTAAACCTTTTGTTTATGCTCGTTTAATGGCTGGTGATTACGCCAATACTTTGAAAACAGCGCGCAAGATGGTTGAAAATGGTGAAGACGTCGTATGGGAAATACTGGAAAAAGTTATACACGAACATCCAGTATTGTTAAACCGTCAGCCGACTTTGCACAGATTGTCTATGTTGGCTTTTGAACCTGTTTTGATTGAAGGTAAAGCAATTCGTTTGCATCCATTGGTATGTAAGGGCTTTAATGCTGACTTTGACGGTGACCAGATGGCTGTACACGTTCCAATTTCACTGGAAGCACAATTAGAAGCGCGTACGTTAATGTTATCTTCAAATAACATTTTGTCACCTGCAAACGGTGAACCTATGATCGTTCCGTCCCAAGACATGGTTTTAGGTGTTTACTATATATCTCTGATTAACGGTGAACACACAGATAAATCGCCTCGTTTTGCGAATATGGACGAAGTGAAGATGGCATTAGAAAATAAGTCTATCACTTTACACACGCCAATTGTTGCGCGTATCAATGGCAAGATTTACAAAACAACTGCTGGTCGTATGATTTTGGGTGAATTGTTACCGAAGTCTGACAATATGCCATTTGATTTGGTGAATAAAGTTATGCCTGCTGGTGAAATTAAGTCTTTGTTGGCCACAACATATGAACGTTGCGGTGACAAGGCAACAATTTTATTGGCTGACGCGTTAAAGGATACGGGATTTGAACAGGCTGCGCGCAGTGGTATTTCTATCGGTTATGATGATATCGTCATTCCAGAAGAGAAAAAACAAATTATTGCGGAAACAGAGAAAGCGGCCGAAGAAATCAATGAACAATATCAAAACGGTTTATTATCTGGCGGTGAAAAGCATAATAAGTTAATTGACTTATGGCAGAATACAGCAGATAAGATAGGTGACTTAGCGTATGCCGCGCTTGGTAAAACTACGGGTGATAATTGGAATTCTATTTATATGATGGCAGTTTCAAAGGCCCGTGGTTCAAAAAGTCAGATTCAGTAGGTTGCTGGTATGCGTGGTATGATGCAGAAGCCGGACGGATCTATTATTGAAGTTCCTATTATTTCGAACTTTAAGGAAGGTTTAACAATGGCGGAATACTTTACGTCAACCCATGGTGCGCGTAAAGGTATGTCAGATACGGCTTTGAAAACTGCTGACGCTGGTTACTTGACGCGTCGTTTGGTCGAGTTGGCTCAGAATACAGTTATTACAGAACATGACTGTGGAACAACAGAATATATTACAGCAAAACCTGTATATCAGGGCAGTACATTAGCGGTTCCATTAGGTGACGTCGTTTTGGGACGTACTGCAGCGCATGATATTGTTCATCCAATTACCAAGGAAGTAATCGTTCCAGCTGGTGAATTGGTAACGAAAGTAGCTGCACGTAAGATTAACGAATCTGGTTTACCAAGCGTTGACGTTCGTAGCGTTTTAACTTGTTGCAGTGACGGTTTGTGCGCGAAGTGTTATGGTATGGATTTGTCTCGTCAGGCGTCGGTTCACGTTGGTGAATCTGTAGGCGTTATAGCTGGACAGTCAATTGGTGAACCTGGTACGCAGCTAACGTTACGTACATTCCACATCGGTGGTGTTGCGTCAGGTGGGGCAGAAAGTCACTTTATAGAAGTTCCTGTAGCGGGTACTGTAAAACTGTCTGGTGTTAATACGATTAAAAATTCTGCGGGACGTATCGTTGTATTGTCTCGTAACGGAGAACTAGCAATCGTTAATAATAAGGGCGAAAAACAGTTTTCTACTAAATTACCATACGCTGCTATGTTGATAGTAAGTGACGGCGATAAGGTAGAAAAAGGTGCAAAAGTTGCTGAATGGGATCCATATGCAAATACAATAATCGCTGAAAAGGACGGTATTGTACAGTTCCAAGACTTGGTTGAAAATGTTTCTTATCAGGAAGAAGTTGATTCAACAACGGGTATTGTTTCTCGTAGAGTTATAAATTGGAAGGCAAATACAAAGAAAGCTTTGAATCCTGCAATAACTTTAGTTGATGACAAGGGGCAGGTTATTTCTTTGGGCGGTAAAAAGACTGCAGAGTATTTGTTACCTATGTATTCAATCTTGAACGTATCAAATGGTGCAAAGGTGTCTGCGGGTGATATATTGGCAAGAATACCTGTTCAGACAAAGCGTACAGGTGATATTACTGGTGGTTTGCCGCGTGTTAACGAATTATTAGAAGTTCGTCGTCCTTCAAATCCTGCATTGTTGGCGGAAGTTGACGGTACGATTGAATTAGAAGACGCGAAGTCAAAGATAATAATTCGCATCATGCCAGATGACGGAACTGCACCTGTTGAATATGCTGTGCCAAAGGGTACAAATTTACTGGTCCGCAGCGGTGATACTGTTAAAAAAGCTGACAAACTGGTTGATGGAGATCCAGTGCCACAGGATATTTTGCGTATATTGGGGCAAAAAGCCTTGGCGACATTCATGGTCGAACAAATTCAGCAAGTTTATCGCTTACAGGGCGTGTCAATTAACGACAAACATATAGAAATTCTGATACGTGAAATGACCCGTCGTGTTGAAATCACGAATCCTGGTGATACGGGCTTCTTGATGGGACAGGTTGTCGATCGTGTGGATTTTGAAGAAGAAAACGCTCGCGTTGTTCGTGACGGCGGTAAAGCTGCAGAGGCTTCTCAAGTATTGGTTGGATTGACTCGTGCGTCTTTAACAAGTCGTTCGTTCATATCTAATGCGTCGTTCCAGCAGACCACAAAAGTCTTAGTAGATGCAGCTATTAGTGGCGCAATAGATAAGCTGGTCGGTATAAACGAAAACTTGATAGTAGGTCGTTTAATACCTGTTGGGACTGGTGCCTATGTACGTCGTGTACGTGAAATTGCCAAAGAAGAAGAAAAGGCTGAAAAATTGGCACGTGAAGGTAACGCACAACAGCAGTTGCTGGATATCTAGGATATAAAAACAGGAAATGCCCGGTAACACATAGTGTTGCCGGGCGTAGGTTTGTAAATGACAGAAGTTCCCGCGATTTTTTGTGACATAGATGGTGTCGTAAATAAAAAATTTGCTATTGCGAACTATGATCGCTTTGGTGAACCTAATGATAATATGGTACGTGTTCTGGAAACGTTGGGTCAGGACTTTACCATTGTCTTTATTACGGGTCGTTGGGCGATTGGTCAAGAAAAAGTCGAACAACATATACACAATATGCTACCAAATATAAAAAAACGCGTATTCTGTAAACCTCATGACTATCCTGGTACAACTGCAGAATATAAATTGGCTAAGGTAAAAGAATTGGAAAAGCAGGGGTATAAATTTTACATGGGATTGGATGATCATAGCGCTGTAATAGGTCTGTTGCATAATCATGGTATGTTTGTGGCGCGGGTTATATCAGAGTAAAGTTTTTCTTGCAAAAACGTAAGATTTTAATAAAATGTCTAACTGTAAATAAAAGGATAAAAAATGGCAACGCCAAAAAGTAAAACAAGTAAAGCACGTTCTGCACAGCGTCGTTCTCATGATGCTTTGTCTGTAATGCCTTGCACTGTATGCAAGACGTGCGGTGAAAAGAAACGCCCACATCATGTGTGTCCGGCGTGCGGTGCAAAATAACCTATACAAAGGATTAAAAGCAGAATGGGGCGCATGTTTTGATGCCTTTCTGCTTTTTTTACATCATTATGTCAGCAGATAAAAAAATCATAGCGATTGATGCAATGGGGGGCGATAAAGGCCCTAATGCTGTTTTGGGTGGTATAAATCAATTCTTATATCAAAATGGCGAGGATAAAGTATTCTTTCGCTTGTTCGGTCAATCAAAAATTTTAAACCGCTTATTAGCAAAATATCCACGTGTTGCACGTAATTGTGAATTAATCGAGGCACCAGGAATTGTTAAAGGAACTGATAAGGTTCGTGATGTTATTCGGCATTCCCAAGATACTTCGATGTATATGGCGATAAAAGATGTACGCGAGGGTAATTCTGCTGCTGTTATCAGTGCTGGTAACACAGGAATGTTGATGTCTTTGTCAAAATTAGCATTAAAAACTATTGATGGTATTGCACGACCTGCTATAACGACTATGCTTCCGTCTGGTGGCGGTGATTCTCGGGTTGTTGTATTGGATTTGGGTGCAAATGTTCAATGCAGTGAAAGAGAGTTATTCGATTTTGCTATTTTAGGTAGCGTATATGCTGAAGTAATCGGTAAAATGCCTCGTCCAAAAGTCGGGGTTTTAAATATCGGCGAAGAAGAAACAAAGGGTAATGAAACATTACAGAAATTAAATAAACTGTTGTCAGAACATAAGGATGAATTACCATACGAATACATAGGTTTCGTTGAGGGTAATGATATAGGCGGTGGTAATGTTCAGGTTGTGGTTACAGATGGTTTTACTGGTAATATTGTTTTAAAGACGGTTGAAGGTACCGCAAAATTGATAAAACGCGTATTGGTAGATAATTTAAAGAAATCTATATTGGCGATAATTGGTGCGTTCTTTTTGGTACATGTTTTTAAAAGATTAAAAAACAAAATAGACCCACGTTCGTATGCAGGGGCCACTTTTCTTGGTTTAAAGGGATTTGCTGTAAAAACACATGGTAACAGCGATGCGCTGGCTTTTGCGAACTCTATTAAATATGCAGCAGATTTAACTGGCGCTAATTTAAATGATGTAATTGCAGCACGTGCGGCTTCGGTATCAAAAATTCGCGAAGAAATTATAATTCAGGAATAAATTTTTATTTGATATAAAAATTACCGGCAATTACTTGCCGGTAATTTCTCCCTTCCTTCTGGTTCCCCAGAAACTGTACAATTCGTCCACAGGACCGCATTTATGGACTGTGAATATGATTTTACGCGGCGCGCACAACTTTTTCTGTGCCTTCATTATCTGATGCGTCCATAATTTTTTTCGCTTCAGCAAAAACCATTTCTTTTACACGCAAGGCCAAAGTTCTGGTATCCATTGTTTCTGCTGCAACGTCAAAGTTGTCTGTGCGTATTTGTAACGATACGTATGCACCAACCAATGATGTTCTTGCCAGGTCTTCAATAGAACGAGGCGCATTGTTATGACCTATTTGTAATTCGTCCGCTAAAGATATAATTTGACGATCTTCATTAACCCATACGGTTGTTGTTAAAACTTGGTTCAGAGCAATCATTATTTCTTTTATAGATTTTGACATTGTGCGGTCCCTCCTTTCGGGTTATGTTATAAAAATTAAATCAGTTTTTGTATTTACATTAGTATTTACAAAAAGTGTTTTTTAATTTTTTATTAAATTTTTATTTTTGCCTGAAATCCGGTTTTTTGCAGATTTCTAAGGTTTTTAACTCTTTTCTCCTTGTCTATACAAACATCTTAGAACAAAAACGAATCGCACGTCAAGCACAAAATATAAATATTTAAATATTATTTTAAAAAATTATAGTTTTACTTATAAAACCATAAAAAACCATAAAATAATTATAAAATGTCATTGACAACCATAAAATGACATGCTAAATTTCTTCTGAAGTCAAGGAAAGGGACCGGGCAGATGCCCAAAACAAGGACCTAGAAATGTCATTGTTTCTCTCATCTTATGAAAATCGTTTGGATACCAAGGGGCGTATATCTGTTCCTGCCTCTTTCCGGGCTTCTGTTGCTTCTGAAAAGTTCTCTGGTGTTGTTTTATATCGTTCTTTTACGCATAATTGTATCGAGGGGTTGTCTATGTCTAGGATGGAACAATTGGCTTCTGCAACCGATAAAATGGGCGTATTTAACACAGAATTAGATGACCTATCTGCAATGTTATTTGCCGATGCGCGGCCTCTGACTTTTGATGTTACAGGGCGTATCGTTATCCCTGCAGACTTATTGAAGCATGCCGGTATTAAAGATAAAGCAATTTTTGTTGGGCGTGGTAATAGTTTTCAAATTTGGAATCCAGAAGAGTTTAAGAAAGCGCAAGATAAATCATTAGATAATTTGCGCTCTATTCGTCCTAATCTCGTCATTTCATAAAGGTAATAAAAAAACCCGTTAAAACGGGTTTTTTTATTGTATGATTTCAGCAATCCATTCTTCTGCCGTTAATGGGTCACCTGTATCAATATCGTTCGTTATCCCATTGACGCTCATACATGTCGTGATAATAGAGTTACATGCTTTGATAGCAAGTTTGTTTCCTGCGGATAACACTGGTTTACCGTCGGAACCCTCTGTATTATTGTCAACGTCATAATTACTCTGGGCTAAACATGCGGATACATCACTTATACAATTTTCCGCATAATCTGCCAAAATTGTGTCTTGAGAAGACTTAATCTGAACCAGAGTACGATTTAAGAATTCTTTTATAACGTTGTTTGTCGGATTATATTTTGCATTCTGACCTGTGCCATCGTAAGAGTAGTCTTGGCACTGATTTAATACAGATATGCACATACCGTAATTTTTACCGTCTTCATTATAACCGATTTTATTTTGTAAGAATTCGGACATGTTTGTTGACGGATTTTTCGCTGCTGTATCCGAAACGGTTGTAGATATATAGTCACTTAAAGAACCTGTGGCCTCGTCTGTTCCCCAAGCACTTTTGTTGGTATCATACTTCCATGTTTCATATATCGGCGCCTTAGAATCACCCTGGGCACCAGGAGTGCTTCCTATCACAATTTCACCGTTTACTATATATTTACCAGTTGGATCAAGACAGTTTTCATAATCATCGCCACATACAAAATCTTCTTGCATACAAGAATCCAACTCCGTTATACATTCACGTAAATTATAGACGTTCTTTTGCTGGGCGACTAACAAACGTGCACGTTGTAAAACGCTTTTCGCATTACGTACGGTTGCCGTCATTTGGTCGTTAGATTCTGTTAATGAGCGTTCATATGCTATACATGCTTTATCTATCTCCAAATCATATGAATTTGTTATAACACTTACATCAACGCCTTGTGCAGAACAGCTATTCAAAACTGCTGCCTTACAGCGTGCAGCTGCTGTTTTATATAATTGCTCGCCACGTTGATTGCTGATGCTATCTGTGTTATTGGACATGCCCAAGAAAGAACTTAAATCAAATCCAGTGCTGTCTATAGAGAAATCTAATAACCCAGATAAATCAAAACTTAAGCCACTAGAAGAAGAAGAAGTTGACGCAGTCCCAGGTTTAACATCGACAATCATTGCTTTAATTTTATCTAAAGAATTTTTTAACTGGGTATTGTCGCTGGTCTTTTGCATTTCTAGTTCTGCCTCTGTTTGTGTGAACAAAGACTCTACTTGGTCAGCGCTTAAACCTATATATTGAATTTGTTGTGCAACATCTTGTAAACTTTCAGTTGCTTGTTTTAAAGCTTCTTCTGTTTCTGAGTAGTTAGATAAGTTTGCGCTACAACTGCACCGTCCCTGATTATCATCTAAAACATTACAGAAGTTATCCATACATGCGACATATTGGGCTTTACAATAATCTGTTAATTGCGCTAGCTCATCAATAGATACAGCAGACGATACAGATTCCGTTGATGATGTAGTTGAAGTTGAAGAGCCAACACGAACAGTAGGAACACGGGTTGAAACACTGGCGGTATTGCTGACGCCAACGCGACTACTGCTGCTGACATATAAAGGTGTATTTACGGTATCTGTTTGAACAATAGAGGCACGTGCTGTATTGGACGTTTCCGAATTAGACGTATTGCGTGCTGTTACACCAGGTTGCGATGAATTTGCTGCAGTTGAACGAATAGCTGGAGTCTGGCGATTAGCCGTTGTCGTTGCTGCCGCAGACCTGGAAGTAGTAGTTGTTGTTCCACTTCTTGTTGCATTACTACGTGAAACTGTTGAACTAGACGTAGATGTTGGACGAGAGCTTACCGTACGAGCAGTCGTTGTATTTGATGCATTTCGTGACGATAAGTTTCGTGAAGAATTTGATGTGGAAGATGACGTCATTACGCGTGACGATGTCGTACGCCCTGTTGCATTACGTGGACTTGTAACATTAGGAGTAACAGGAACAACAGGTTCTTCGACTTGTTGGGGTTCTGAAACCTCGATTTCTTCAGTAATAAAGTCTGCATCTGGCATTTCTTCTGCATATTGTGCCATCAATTCTTCATAATAATATGCTGGCGCAATCTCTGCAAATGCAGGCAAAACCAACAAACTACTAAGTACAGCAATAAATCTTTTCATGCGAAATCTTCCCTTCTATTACATATGATTTTATCATATTACATAAAATGGCGCAAACAAAAAAATGGAATTTTGTATAAAGTTTCTATTTTTTTTACAAAATTATAACTTATATACCAGACACATTTTTCTGCCATTTCCATGCATTTCGCATCGTTTCTTCTAGTGGGGTTTTTGCATACCATCCTAGTTGTTTATTTGCCAAGTCGGAACATGCCCATATTGCTGGTACGTCCCCGGGTCTTCTGGCGGTAATTGCATATGGTAATTTAACGCCTGTGGCCGCTTCAAATGCTTTGACTAATTCCATAACTGATAAACCATGTCCTGTTCCTAGGTTGTAAATCTCAACGGTTACATCCTTTTTTATCATGTGGTTCAATGCAGCTACGTGGGCCTCTGCCAAATCATTTACGTCAATGTAGTCTCGTATGCAAAAACCATCTGGTGTGTCATAATCGTTACCAAAGATATTTAAGCGTTCCCGGATACCTGCCGCAACTTGGGTAATATATGGCATTAAATTATTTGGAACACCGATGGGTAATTCGCCGATTTTTCCAGATGGATGAGCCCCAATAGGATTAAAGTAACGCAATAAAACAGCGTGTATTTTGGGGTTAGCTGTAACTGTATCTCGAATAATTGTTTCCGCCATGATTTTTGTCTGACCGTATGGTGATGTTGCTGGACGCAACGGACTTTCTTCTGTTACCGGTAGTTCGTCTGGAATTCCGTATACTGTGGCGGACGAAGAAAATACTATATTAGGGATATTAAATTTTTCCATCATTTCTAAAGTGTTTAGTAATGATAGTATGTTATTTCTGTAATACATTATTGGTTTTTCTACGGATTCACCCACAGCCTTTAAGGCAGCAAAATGAATTACCCCGATCGCATCATTGTGTCTAGAAAAGGCGTCTTGCATGGCCTGTTTGTCTGTGCAATCAAGTTGTTCAAATTCTGGTCGGATTCCAGTAATTTCTGAGATTTTATCCAATGTGTCTAATCTAGAATTTGAAAGATTATCAAATATAACAACTTCAAAGCCAGCATTTTGTAAAGCGACAGTAGTGTGTGAGCCTATATAACCACAACCACCATTTACGATAATTTTTGCCATAAAAACTCCTTCTTTTTTGTATATTACATCAGCCTTTTAATTTTACCAAGGTATTTTTTCTGATTATTAAATCTTTTAATGAAATTGACATATTAATTAAGTATGTTATATATTATATAGCCAATAAGGGGCTGTTTAATTGTCTTTTATAAAAAAAGCTTTTTTATTTGTTTTAACATTGCCTTTTATGGGCTGTACAACTGTTCCGACCTCAACAACTGACGAGCGGTTGTTACATTATACCCCAAAGGTAACTGCTGCGGATTTTAATTATGATCCGATGTCCACACCAATTGCACAATGTTACGCGGATGAATTAAATAAAAATCCGAAAATAAGTGGTGCTACGTTAATCGATGATGGTTTATCTGCTTTTGTTATTCGTGCGGCATTTGCGCGTATGGCTACAAAAACAATAGATTTGCAGACTTATATTTACAGTAACGATTTCTCATCAAAGGTACTTATCGGAGAGCTAAAGCGTGCAGCAGATCGTGGTGTTAAAGTTAGAATTTTGTTAGATGATTATGGTACTAAGTCTGACATCGTTGATGTAATGTTGTTGAATCAACATCCGAATATAGAAGTTAAAGTTTTTAATCCTGTCGCAAACAGATCTAGAATCTTATATTATCCGCAGTTCTTATTAGATTTTAATCGCTTAAATTCTCGTATGCATAATAAGTTATTCATTGTTGATAATGTTGCGTATATTACAGGTGGGCGTAATGTGGGTAGTAATTATTTTTACCCAGAAACAGCCTCTAATTTTTCTGATACAGATGTTTTGTTTATAGGGGATATGACGAAATATGCGACAGCTAGTTTTGATGAATATTGGAATTATCATTTGGCTATACCTGCATCAGTATTTCCGAAAGCAAAATCAAAACGTGCAGTAAGTAAATTAGAAAAAAAATTTGCAGAGATAGAAAAGAAAAGTGCAGATGCTATCAAAGAATATAACAAAATAATATCTTTGGCTCAAAATGAATACAATAATAAGAAATTTGACTTCAGTTGGGGACACGGTAAGTTTTTAGCCGATCCACCGTCAAAAATAGAAATGACGATGGAAGAAAAAGAGAAATATCGTGGTGATATTGTTCAGGCGTTACAATACCTTTGGAATGATACAAATGATTCTGTCTATATGTCTGCTGCATATTTTGTCCCAGGTCAGGGTGGTTTGGAGCATATGTTACAGGAAGAAAAATCAGGTGTGCATATGACAATTGTTACCAACTCTTTGGCGTCAACAAATGCACCGACGGTTTATGGTAAGTGGGAAAAATACAGAAAACAATTAATAGAATCTGGTGCGGACGTTTATGAGTTTATGCTGTCTGCGGAAAATCTTCGTGGGAAAGAACATGATAGAGAACGTAAACAGTCGAGTTTTTCTGTCTTACACAGCAAAACAATAGTTTTTGATGATGATATTTCTTGGATTGGCAGTTTTAACCTTGATCCTCGTAGTGCATATTATAATACGGAAAATGTCGCAATTTTTGAAAGTAAGGAATTTGCAGATAAATTACGCGAAATGATAATTCAAGATGCAAAAACGTCATGGCGGGTTACTTTAGACGATGGGGAACCAGTGTGGACCGGTTTGCGCCCTGGGGATGAAAAACCAAGGGTATACCGTCACAGTCCAGACACATCAGTATTTCGTCGTGCCTTGAAAATATTAACAAACCTTATTCCTGAAAAGTTCGTTTAGACATTCAAAATAAATCTATTTCGCAGATAAAGTCCAAGTTAGTAAAAGTGGTGTGGAGAAAAGAACTAAATAAAATATTAACGATTGGTTTTACACCTTTTTGAATTTTTATCACAATTGCTTTGCGAAAGCAGCCTTTATTATTGGTATAAAAAACACCTTGGTGATATTGTTATTATCACCAAGGCAGGTGTCAAATATATAAGATTTAATCCCCAAATACAGTATTTAACTGTGTATTTACACGATAAAAGGTTGTGCATTTTGACACGTCTTTTAATCGTCTGGCCCCAATATATGTCATATATGATCGTAGACCACCCAATATATCTTGATTCATTTTATCTATTGAACCCTTTAATGGTACTTCTACGACGCGACCCTCGCTGGCACGGTATTTGGGCATACCATGATAATGCTTGTTTTGTGCATATTCAGATGACATTCCATAAAATACCTTGAATCGTTTTACAGTTGTCATTGGTTTGCCTGTTTCTGGATCGATTTGTTCTGTCATGTATGTTTTTTCTATTATTTCACCAGCTGCTTCTTCGCATCCTGCATAGAAACCACCCATCATAACAAAGTCTGCACCAGCACCGAACGCTTTGCATATGTCCCCGATGTAAACAACACCTCCGTCACTGCATATCATTCCGCCGATACCATGGGCGGTATCTGCGCACTCAAAGATTGTAGATAATTGCGGTCGACCGACACCGGTTATTCGGCGAGTTATACAGGCGCTGCCACTGCCGATACCACATTTTACGATATCTGCACCAGATAAAATTAAATCTTCTACTAATTCTGCCGTAACAGCATTACCAACCATTAACAGGATATCTGGAAATTTTTCACGCATTTTTATTACTAAATCTTTCACACGAGGTATATATGCATTTGGTACATCTATACAAATGTTTCGGCATTTGTCGGGATATTCAGTTAATATCTTTTCTATTTTTGCATAATCTTCATCACGCAGCCCCATTGATAAAAATACGTAATCACGGCAATCATTTTCATTTATAAATTTTATTAAATCTTCAACTGGATAGTGTTTATGAAGACAGCAAAACATTTTATTCTGCATCATGTGTTTTGCGACTTCAAAGGTACCCACTGTTGCCATATTTGCAGATATTATTCCTGTGCCGACTATTTTACGAGGGCACCATTTAAATTTATATTCACGGGTAATTTCTACTTCCGAGCGAGAGTTTATAAAAGAGCGCTTTGGTTTAACTAAAACATCTTTGAAATCTAATTCTGTTTGTTCGTATATTTTCATACCCAATCCTTTTTACTGTCCTTGATCATATTATAACCATTGGGCGACTTTAGCAATAAATAAAAAACCGGCTTTTGCCGGCTTTTTTATTGTTTTGCGACACGTTTTCTGAACTCATTACTTGGGCGAAATGTCGCAACGCGACGTGCAGTTATCACCGCGGGTTCACCTGTTTTAGGGTTGCGACCCATGCGTTGCGGTTTCGCCAGAATTTTGAAACTGCCGAAGCCTGCAAATTTCACTTCTTCCCCATGAATTAGTGATTCGCTAATTTCTTCAAATACTATATCAACCAATTTAAACGCGTCTGCAGTTGTCAAACCAAAACGTTCGCGTAACCTGTTTGCAAAATTGTTTCTTGTTATAGTTGCCATATTTTATACCCTAATTAATGCTGCACCCCATGTTAAGCCACTGCCAAACGCAGGATACAAGATAAGTTGACCTTTCTTAATTATATTATTATCAAAAGCGTGTGATAATGCAAGTACCCCAGATGCCCCGCTGGTATTTGCGTGTTTATCAACAGTGACTAATATTTTTTCCAGAGGAAAACCCAGTCTTGCCGCACCGCTTTGAATTATTCTTAAGTTTGCCTGATGAGGAACAATCCAGTCCACGTTATCTGCGGTTATTCCCGCGTGGTCCATTATATATTTTGCCGCTTCGGGCATCAATTGAACCGCTTTTTTATAGGTTTCTGGTCCGTTCATCATAATATGATGATCTGGGGTACCATATAACATACCCATTTCTTTACCGTCAGACATTACGACTGTATCAATTATGCCAGAATAACTGGATGTAGAGCGTTCAAATATTAACGCCCCGGCACCGTCACCAAATAGTACTGCTGTACTGCGATCGTTCCAGTCAATGAACCGAGTCATTTTTTCGGCACCAATAATCATAATGCGGTTGTGTATCCCAGCCGTGAAAAAAGCGCGTGCGCAATGTAATGCATAAATATATCCGGTACAAGCACCGCGAACGTCAAATGCAGGTGCATTATTGGTTGCACCTAAACGACCTAGAACTTGGACACCAACAGATGGAAAATCTAATTCTGGTGTCGTTGTTGCAACTATAACTAAGTCGATGTCATTTATAGATAACTTTGCATTATCTAATGCACGTTGCGCAGCAATTGCGGCCATGTCAACGACTGTTTCATCGTCACGAGCAAAGTGTCTTTCTTTCATACCTGTGCGTTGTACAATCCATTCATCAGATGTATCAACCATCTTTTCTAAATCGTGATTATTTACAATTCGTTCTGGTAAATAAGCGCCGTATCCGATTAATTTACTTCCCATAAAACTCTTCCTTTTAAATTCGGATTATTATACAAATCGCGATTACAACTTGCAATATTAAATTCTGTGAATAAAATATAGTGCATTGTCCCCATAGTTCAACTGGATAGAATAGAGGTTTCCTAAACCTTTGATACAGGTTCGATTCCTGTTGGGGATACCATTAGAGGAAATGTATTATGAAAAATAAAGCTGTTAAAATTGGAATAATAGCCAGTATTCTTCCGCATTTGTTTTGTTGTGTCTTGCCGATTGTTTTATCAGTTATTAGTTTGTTTGCACCGGAGATTGCTCATGCAGAATTTATTCCGCATTGGTTTGAGCCGTGGTTATTTGTTTTTTCTGGTTTGATGTTATGTTTGTCGTGGTTTTTAGTTTTTAAAGAATGTCATTGCGAATGTGATCATTGTCACGGTGAACATAATCATAAAACGCAAAAAATTATTTTGGCGATCATAACAATCATATTTATTATAAGCATAGTTTTGCATTTACTAGCACATTATTAAAAGTATAAAAAAACCGGCAAATGCCGGTTCTTTTTACCAAATTTTTACGCGCTTTTCTGGTGCAATATATAATTTATCTTTTTCAGATATAGCGAATGCATCATACCATGCATTGATATGAGGTAATATTCCGTTCACGCGCCATTCCCCCAACGAGTGTTCATCCATCTTTGTCAGACGTAAAGCTTCTTCGTCGCGAATATTTTGGGCCCATACACCAGCATAAGCAATAAAGAATCTTTGGTCTGCGGTCAGTTCATTTACAGTTTCACTTGGAGAGGCAAAGTTCTTATATGCGGTATAAGAAACTGTAATGCCGCCGTAGTCCGCTAAATTTTCACCAAGGGTGAATTCACCGTTGGCATGTACTTCTGGGGTTATTTCAATTTTATTAAAGAAATCTTTCATAACATCGGCGCGTTTTGTAAAACCATTCGCATCTTCTTCTGTCCACCAGTCGCGCAGGTTACCATCTTTATCAAATTGACGACCTGTATCATCAAAACCGTGTGTCATTTCGTGACCGATTACGCTGCCGATGGCGCCATAATTAAACGCATCGTCTGCCTCCATGTCGAAGAAAGGATATTGTAATATGCCTGCAGGGAAACAAACCTCATTTGTTGAGGGGTCGTAATATGCGTTTACTTCATGCGCGTTCATATACCAAATAGTTGGGTCTTGTTTTTGACCGATTTTTTCAAGCCAGAACGCATCTTCAAACTTTGCAACTTTAACAACGTTTTCCCATAATGAATCATCCGCGCTTATATCTAAGTTAGAATAATCACGCCATTTATCTGGGTACCCGATTTTGGCTTTGAATGTATTTAATTTTGCCAACGCCTGCCTTTTTGTTTCATCTGACATCCAGGTTAGATTTTCTATTCTTATACCCAATGCGCGTTGTAAGTTCTTTACTAGTTGTTGCATACGTTCTTTGGACTCGGCTGAAAAATATTTGTCTACATATAAGCGACCTATTTCTTCACCTAAAGAGGAGTCTAATAAAGCAACTGCACGTTTCCAACGTGGTTTTTGCTCTTTTTGTCCTGCCATGGTTCTATTATAGAAATCAAAAGATATTTCATATGTGTCATCGTCCAGAACTGTATCTGCAGAACTTATTATACGATATTTCAGATAATCTTTGATTAAACCTAAATCTGTATCATTTATAATTGCTATTGATTCTGCAATTGCTTCTGGTTGATTTATATTTATCTCTTTGGCGGCAGCGGCACCACGGGATTTTAGATATGTATCCCAATCAAAACCAGAGAACTTATCTTTTATTTCAGCAACTGTCATTTTGTGATAGTTGGCATTCGGATCACGTAATTTTTCTTTCGGATAAAAAGACTTTGCCATACGTTCTTCTAGTGCATACAATTTATCTGCATCAACAGAAAGCCCAAAATTTTTTGTTTGTTTCGTTATAAATTCAAGATATTTTTTACGAATTTCAATAGATTTTTCATCTTCGTCAAAATAATAATCTCTTGATAAACCAAGGCCTCCTTGCCCGATGTTGTATAGATAATATTCACTGTTTTTTTCGTCTAGTGCTACGCCATCAGACCAGAAGGCTGATGAAAAGTGATGCATTTTACCAAGGTAATCAGGTAATTCAGATTTTGATTTTATCGCGTCTATTTCGTCTAAATATGGTTTAACTGGTTCTGTTTTACTTAAATTTAGTTTTTCTTCATTCATCGCAACTGAATATAATGTGCCGATTTTACCAGTATCTGTTTCTGCAATCTCACGAACGCGTTGCAGGTTTGTATCTCGCAGGATTTCAAATGCACCATAGCGAGTATAATCATCAGGAATTGGATGTTTTTTTCGCCAACCTAATGTTGCATAATCAAAAAAATTATCCCCAGGACGAATAGAAATGTCCATGTTTTCTGTCTTAATTCCTGTTGTCATAATTCGCTCCTTTGAACTTGTAATAAAATAAGCCGTTATAAGTGCGATTGCAACTGCAATAATTCCTATAACATTTAAAATTTTATGTTGCATTCTAACTACCTCACTAATTTTAATATCAACTCATCTAAAAACAGCATACCTTGTTTTGTGGTAATAAGTCTATTGTCTGATGTTTTTTGCAACAGGTCAGGATTGTCTTGAACGTATTGCATATTTATTATTTTTTCTGTGTCACTGTCAAGGAAAACTCCGCGAACTTGTCGAAGACCTGTTATTATTCGCTCTTCAGCGCGTGCTGTAGAAGATAGTTTTTCAAACCTTTCACCTCCACCAATTTGTTCGTACCATTGATTGTCAATTAGAATACGACCCGCCGCACCTTGACCAATCCCAATATAAGGTTGGCCGTCCCATACGTTTAAATTATGAAGACATTCTTGGCCGGGAACGGCATAATTTGAAACTTCATATCTAGGTAATTTTAAATTCTTATCAATTGCGTCATACATGTCTGCCATTTCTTCATTTGACGGCATATTTAAATTCATTTTGCCAAACAGCGTATTGGGCTCAATAGTCAGTTCATACATAGAACAATGTGTTAGTCCCAGGGAATTTATGTCGGCACATATTTTTTTTATGTCTTTAACCGTTTCTTCTGGTAACCCATATATAAAATCTGCAGAAACCTTAATATTTTTATGTGATGCGAGTTTTAAAATTTTCAGTGCAGATTTTGCGTCATGTCGTCGTCCTAAGAAACGTAACTTTTCATCATCTAGTGATTGGACGCCTATGGAAAGTCTGTTAACCCCGGCAATTATAAAGTCATTAAGTTTTTGTTCATCAATTGTTCCGGGGTTAGCTTCTAAAGTGATTTCAAAATCTTTATTAAGGTTAAAAGCAGAATTTATTTTTGAAACTATATTGTCAAATACCTTGGTTGGCATCAGGGATGGGGTTCCACCACCAAAAAATATTGTTGGAATGGAAATCCGTCCAAGTTTCTTTTCCCAGTAATTGATTTCTTGAATTATACGCTGCTCATATTCTGTCCAGTCAGGTTCTTTGCATGCACGTGAAAAAAACGCGCAATAATTACACTTTGACACGCAAAATGGAACATGTATATAAATGTTATGAGGTGAATTCATACCTGCATTTTATACGAAAGTCTTTAGAAATCCAGTATTTGATTATTTGGATAAAAAATTGCTTTTCATATAAACGAATTTTGTGTTACAATATACTAATAATGTAGGTATGAATATAGGAAGGTTATCGCTTTTATACGGTTTGTTAGTCCCTTTTACGGCGCTTGCGTCAAGTGAAGGGGTGCCTTCGTATTACCAAACAAACACTTCAATGAACGCCAATCAGGCTGCATATGGGCAGTATGCTAGCCAAGGTTACACGAAATATGTCGGACAAACTGGTAATAAGCAGATTGTTGGCAGTCAGTCTTATTCATATCAAGTGCCTCGGCCCACGGTAAATACTAATGCAGGTGCCATGACAGTAAATGGTATTGCCACCCCAAGCGAGGATAAAACCAGTTTATATGTAACATATGCCCGCCGTTTCGCAGATTTTGAATTCAGAACAGGCGTAAATTCTGTTCTTGAATGGGATGATATGGTATTCAATGAAATTGGTGTTGGGGTTCAGCATAATTTTAGTGTTCGTAATTTTGACATGTTTGCTTATGGGGAATACAGCATGGGATTCATGTCGCACGGTGGTATGTCCATGGACTATGACTTGGAACCATACGATGCGTCAAATCAATATGCCGGTATTTTCACAATATCAGTTGGTGATCAAACAGGTCGAACGAACCATTTAAAGTTGGGAATAGGTGCGCGTCACGTATGGGATATCGGTGGTTGGAAATTATCTCCGTCTTTTGGTTATGAAATATTTAACCATAATTTGGAAATGTCTGACCATTACTATCCAAATCCTGGTATATTTTTGCCTTTGATGACAAGTAATGGTGACTATGTATACGGTGATATTGAAGGAAATTATTATTCTGTGCCGATTAATATGGAGGCACCAGAAGAATGGTATCAGGTTTGTATGTCGCCCGAAGATATTAAATTGGTACAAACAACGAATTCTGGTGGAATTTTTGGGTTAGGTACTTCTTTGGTAACTGGTGACTATAATCCGGACATGGGGTATGTCCCATGGGGGGTAGATTCTGGCGAGTGCGTAATAATCGGTGGTGATGGACCAGTAATTGTTGAAGGTACAACACATATTTATAATACTACTTGGTCTGGCTTTTATGTTGGGCTAGAAATAGAAAAGCAGATGACTTTAGCGGACAAGTTACGTTTCTATTTCCAAGTTGGGTTGCCTAAATATTCATCTGAAGGCACATGGCCAAATCGTACGGATTGGCAACAAAATCCTAGTTTCATTGATGAGGGTAGTAACGGGGCGTATTCTTATGCTGCAGAGATGGAATATAATTATAGAATTTCTGATCGTATGCAATTGGCGATAAAAGTTGATACTGATTTGTTCTATGTAGGGAACATTGGTGGGGAAATCTATTGGGCAGAACAAACAGGTTGGGCGACAGACGAAAACGGTTATTATATTTTGGATGAAAACGGTTTGCCTATTTTGGAAACAATACCGGCATATACTGAGTATATCAGTGATCAATTGGAGCATGCAACATGGCAGTCCTTTGGGTTGCACGTTGGGCTTAAATACTCATTTTAAGGGGTGCGTATTATGACGAGACGTTTTTTTAGCGCACGCCTGATGGGCGTAGTGGTGGCTTTAATATTACCGGTTTGTGCATATGCAGAATCCGGTGTATTTGATGTTGACCGCTGGTATCAAGTTTTAAACGATATTCGTTCTCGTGCTGTTTCACAGAATATATCTAAAGACACAATTGATGCGACGTTAAAATATCCCGCTTTTATTCCGTCAATTGTTAAAAGTGACCGAAACCAATCAGAATTTAAATTGACTTTAGATGATTATTTGGCTCGTATGGTAAATTCTAGGCGAATTGAAGAGGGGCGCAAGATGCGTTCGACGTATCCAACCTTATTATCTCGCGTAGAAAATAAATATGGTGTGCAACCGCATGTGATTTTAGCCTTTTGGGGATTAGAGTCTAATTATGGTCAGAATAGGGCGGTACATAAATTAACGGACGCTTTTTTGACTCTTATATATGAGGGTCGCCGAGAGACCTTTTTTTCTAATCAACTATTGGCTTTAATGAAAATTGCTGATGATAATGGATTAGATATAAATGATATTAGGGGCAGTTGGGCCGGTGCAATGGGACACTTTCAATTTATTCCAACGACATTGCAGCAATATGGTGCCGACGGTAATGGTGACGGTCGTATAGATATAATACATAGCGTTGGTGATGCTATGTTCAGTGCAGGAAACTATTTACATAAAATGGGATGGAATCCTAATGAAAAAATTGTTCGTCGTGTTGTTTTGCCTGGGAACTTTGATATATCCTTGTTAGATGGCGGAACAAGAAAGCCGTTAATAGAATGGGCTTATATGGGGGTAATGAATCCGGATGGAACGCCTATACCAGTTGCTGATATGACAGCTGGTTTGGTTGCTGATGTTAACTTAATTCAACAGCAACGCGCAGATGCAATTGCAGCAGCAGCTGCGGCTGCGGCAGCAAACACAGCAAATGGCGTAACTGTTATGGATCCGAATGCTGTTGATACCGATGTCGCGCCACAGCCCGTTATATATGCATATTTAACATATCCTAATTTTTATCGCATAAAAAAGTGGAATAATTCTAATTGGTATGCAATTGCAATTGCTACATTGGCAGATGAATTAAAGCAATAAAAATAATTGAAAACAATAGTCTACTTTGATATTCTTCTCATATATTAGGTTATATAAAGGATATATTTTATGGCTATTAAGGTTCGTGATTACGAAGTTCGTTTGACCCGTAATAAAGAAGAACGCCGTCAAGTACGTCAGTTACGTTACGATGTTTTTGTCGAGGAAGAAGGGGCCGGTGCAACCGAAGAACAAAAAGCATTACGTGAAGAATACGATGCTTTTGATAGATATGCTGAATATCTGGCAGTATTTCATAATGGTAAAATTGTTGGTACCTATCGTATAATTGATAGAAATGCCGCCGAGAAAATGGGGAGTTTTTATACAGAATCTGAATTTAATATATCAAAAATTAAGAAGTATAACGGCAATATCGCAGAAATGTCACGTGCATGCGTTGATAAGGCGTATAGAGATAATGCGCTGGTTATGCGAATGCTGTGGGCCGGTCTGGGTGAATATGTAGTAAGGCGTAAAATTGCTCTTTTATTTGGTGTTGCGTCATGGGTTGGTACAAAATCTGTTGAATCGGCGCAGGCTATATCCTATTTATATTATAATCACTTATCACCTTTAAAGTTACGTGCAACGGTTTTGTCTGAAAATTTTGCAGAAGGTGTAAATCCAAATTTATCGCGTATGAATATTCTTCCGCGCGAATTTGTTGATGAAAATGATGCCCGTCATCAGATGACACCTTTAATAAAGGGGTATTTACGTCTTGGTGCAACTTTCGGGAAGGGTGTTTTTATTGATAAGAAGTTTAATTCGTATGATGTCTTTGTAATGATTCAAACTAAGAATATTGATGCCGCTTATCAAAAACACTTTTTGGGACGTGAAAACGCTTTGGAAGATTTAGAAGAAAAAGACGGTGCTTTAAAAACAATGGGAAAAATAATGCTATTGCCTGTAACTGGTTCTTTTAAGATGTTTCGTGCGCTATTTGAGTTCTTGTTACGTGAAGATGCTGCTGACGCAGAATATATAGATGATTCTAAAGAAAATGAAGAGGAACAAGAATAATGGGATGCGTCAGGCGACAGAATTTTTTTAATACAACCGGGGCGATAATAAAATTTTTGTCCTTTTGGGTTATGGTTGTTATTCAATTGCCGATAATCTTACTATTACCTCGTGGTAGGATATCTGTATGGTATATGGGCGTATTTATGCGAATCTTGTTAATACTTGCGGGAATTAAAATTCGTGTACATGGTAAAATTTCTTCTCATAGACCTTTGCTTGTGATATCAAACCATATTTCTATTTTTGAAATTGCTACGTTCCCTGTTGCTTTTGGTGGCAGTTTCATTGCGAAAAAAGATATAGAATCTTGGCCTTTGGTTGGGTGGATATCTCGCAAGTTCGGTGTGGTTTTTGTTGATCGCAGACCTTCTCATGCGGTGGAAGCTTTAAAGCAAGTTCAAGATACTTTGTCTAAAGTTCATTACCCTGTATTTTTATTTCCAGAAGGTACAACAACAAACGGTGCATATGTAAAACCGTTTAAAAGTACCTTATTTAACTTTGTTGAAAATTCTGATGTGCTGGTTCAACCGATGGTAATGAATTATCGTTATCGTGATGGTGATGTAATCAGTGACGAAGATTTGGCGGAACATTTCGGGTATTTTGCCAATGAAAAGCAGGATATGGGACCGTTGTGTTCGCATGAAAGAAGTGCTTTTGGACAGGTTTTTCATATAATGATGCTGGGTGGTTTTATGGTTGAATTGACGGTATTGCCACCACCGCCCCTGGCGGGTATGGATAGAAAGCAGATTGCGGAAACGCTGCAGAAAATAGTTTCCGATAAATATATGGAATTAAAAAATAAAAAAGCAAAATAAAAAGAAAGAGATTTTATTATGAAAACAGCAATTACTCCGACACGTGCGGAAAATTTTAGTGAATGGTATCAGAATTTAATTACTGCAGCGGACTTGGCAGAAAACGCACCGGTTCGTGGTTGTATGACGATTAAACCTTATGGTTGGGCAATATGGGAACTTATGCGCGATGAGTTAGATAAGAGGATTAAGGCGATGGGGGTTCAGAACGCTCAATTTCCATTATTGATACCTATTAACTTCTTTAATAAAGAGGCAGAACACGTTGCAGGTTTTGCTAAAGAAGCCGCGGTCGTTACGCACTATCGTTTAAAAGCAATTGACGGTGCTTTACAACCAGACCCAGACGCAGAATTAACAGAACCATATATTATTCGTCCGACCTCTGAAACCATTATCGGTGATGCAATGTCTCGTTGGGTACAGTCATATCGCGATCTGCCGATGAAGTTAAATCAGTGGGTTAATGTAATGCGTTGGGAGATGCGTCCTAGGTTATTCCTGCGTACATCAGAGTTTTATTGGCAAGAGGGGCATAATGCGTTCGCCACTCATGAAGAAGCAAACGCTGATGCTCGTAAAATGCATAAAGTATACGGTGATTATATGAGTGAGGTTTTGGCGATACCTTCTATAATGGGTGAAAAAACACCAGAAGAACGTTTTGCCGGGGCTGATCATACTTATACGCTTGAGCATATTATGCAGGATGGCAAGGCTTTACAGGCTGGTACTTCACATGACTTGGGGCAACATTTTTCAAAGTCTTTTGGTATTCAATACTTGGGTACTGACGGACAATTAAAGCATGCGTGGACAACGTCTTGGGGGGTATCTACGCGTATGATGGGTAGTTTATTTATGACGCATTCTGATGACGATGGTTTGGTTTTACCGCCAGCGGTTGCACCGTATCAAGTCGTTATAATTCCGATTACTCGTGATGAAAACGCAGATGCTTTAAACGAGTATTCTGAAAAACTTGGTGAACAATTACGTAGTCTTGGCATTCGTGTTTGGGTTGATACATCTGATATGCGTGCACCTGATAAGATGTGGAAATGGATTAAGCGTGGTGTTCCGCTACGTGTTGAAATCGGTGCGCGTGAAATGGAAGAAAACACCGTTACTGTCACACGTCGTGATTTAGGTAAGGCATCTAAACGTACAATCAGTGACGCTGAATTATTGCGTGACGTAAAGGATATGTTAAATCAGATACAGCATGATATGTATGAAGCGGTTGTAGAACGTAACAAAACTATGATACATGACGTTGCAAGTTTGTCTGAATTAGAATCTGCATTGTCGTCTGGTAAGATTGGATTTTTCCGTATTAAGAACGAACAAACTCAGAATGCAGAGTTTGACGGTTTGATGGAAAAGTACAAGATATCTCGCAGATGCTTAGATGACAGTAATCAAGAATATGTATACGTTGCAAAATCGTATTAAAAAATCGCCCGCATGGGCGATTTTTTGTGGTATAATATTATAAAATACAATAAAGGACGAGAGAATATGAAAATAGCAATAATTGGTGTTGGTACAGTCGGGTCCGCAGTTGCAACAGCTGTTAAAAACACAGGTTTTGTACATGAAATAGTTTTATTTGATAAAGACGGCGTGCGTGCCCGCGCAGCTGCTGAAGATCTAGGGCATGCGGCAAGTTTTGGGTTTGATGTAAAAATTACAGCGGTAAATAATTATCGTGGTATTCGTGGTAGCGATATAATTATTATAGCGGCTGGTGCAAATCAGAAACCTGGGGAAACACGTATGGATTTGTTAAATAAAAATGCAGAAGTTATTAAAGATATCATTCCGCGCATAATGTCAAACGTTGACCCGAAAAACGTAAAAATAATCATTCTTACAAATCCATTGGACGTAATGGTAATGTTAGCGACAAAGTTGTCTAAACTGCCACCTGCACGTGTAATTGGTACAGGTACAATGTTAGATACCGCCAGACTTCGTACAATATTGGCGCGTCAACTAGACGTATCAACTCAATCTATTAGTGCGTATGTGGTTGGCGAACATGGTGATAGCAGCGTCGTGGACTGGACGTCGGCGACTGTGGGGGCACTGGCGTTAGATGACTTTTGTAAGCAAATGAAGATCTCTTTACCAGAAACTACTCGTAATACAATTTCCCATCGTGTGCGCAATGCTGCGTATGAAATCATTCGTGGACGTGGAGCTACCTGGGATGGTATAGGGGCAGCCGCGGCAGATTTATTACGGTGCATCATAAATGATGAACATAGAATATTAACAGTTAGCAGTGTATCTGGAAGTGGTTCGGATGCGCTTGCTATGTCTTTACCGCGTATAGTTGGTACTGATGGCGTTGTCGCTACACTAAAACCAAAATTATCATCTGTAGAATCATCGGCTTTACGTCGTAGCGGAAAAATTATACGTAAAAATTATGATGCGATCATATAATTGTGTCGGATAACAATCCGATTTATAAGTTAATGCCCCATGTGCTATAATTTTTAGTACAGGGGCGTTTAATATGGCTGATAAAGAAGTTACTTATGATATTTTCCCAAACGGTCAGGGGTTTTATGCTAACTGTGATGGACATCATGTCGGGCAGATAACTTTCGTTCGTATCGGCAGCGATAAAATAATAATAGATCATACAGATGTTAGTGATAAATATAGGAATGCTCAAATAGGACTAAATCTGGTAAGGTGTGCCGCTAATTTGGCTCGGGAACAAAAGCGCAAAGTTATAACTATGTGCCCTTTTGCGGCTGCGATATTCGGTCGTTATCCCGAATTTGACGATGTCAGGTTCTTACATACCAGATAGAAAGAATTTTCATGCTTGAATGAATGTACTTTTTTTATTAGCATTTGCGAGGTAATAGGGGGAAGATTTATGTCTCGTAAATTGCGCATATGGTTAGTTTTTTTGATCTTTTTAAATGGTTATGTTAGTTTATCGTTTGAATTGGTCGTATTGCGACAATTATCTTTTTGGGTTGGTTCTAGTGCTGTTATAACAAGTATTATTATGGGTGTTTTTCTAGGCTTTATGTCTTTAGGGTATTTCTTGGGATCTTCGGAAAGAATTGAGACAAAAAATATCAGAAGAATATTGGGAGCCAGTTTCATCGTAATTGCATCTTTCTCCTTCCTTGCATCTAGTTTTCCTTTAGTTTCTGAGTATTTTGAGTGGTTATATAGTTGGGGAATTACTTCTAGTGTGATTCAAACTTTCATATTTTCTTTCTTATTGTTGTCTGTTGGACCATTTTTGTTCGGTTTTAATACGACATTATTATCAAGGCTGCTGCATAAATATAATACTAATTATACCGGAAATATTATGGCGTGGGA
The DNA here is from genome assembly GCA_944390835.1 of uncultured Alphaproteobacteria bacterium. Taxonomy (GTDB): domain Bacteria; phylum Pseudomonadota; class Alphaproteobacteria; order Rs-D84; family Rs-D84; genus Enterousia. The sequence goes on from CALXQT010000021.1 coordinate 32,948, forward strand.
TACCATTGGTTCTGTGCTGGGATCTTTGTTGACTACATTGTTATTAATGCCTTTTATAGGGGTAAATTATACGGTTATATTAATTATTGCTCTTTCTGTTTTTGCGGCAATTATAACGCACCAAAAATGGACGATAATTGTACCGTGTTTAATAGTATTAGTTTTGACGATTTTGGTTAATAGTGATTATGTATTGCGTAATCGATTTGGAATTCTGGTAAATAATGCGAATTCTACGATTTCTGTAACAAGTCAGCAAGACGGGTCTCGGATTTTATATATGAATGGGTTACCGATGTCTGTATATTATCCTGGGACAAAATATGGTGCAGACTACATAAATTATATAAACCATAATTTTATATTTAATATGCCACAAGACAGACCTCGTAAAATACTTATTTTAGGTGCGGGTGGTTTTACCGCTGGTTTACAAGATACATATAATGAGTATATTTTCGTTGACATAGAACATACGTTACAAGAGATTTCAGAAAAATATTTCTTAGGAATGCCGTTAGAAAATAATAAAAAATTTATCGTACAAGATGCTAGTCAGTATTTGAAAAATAGCACAGAACAATATGATATGATTTTGTTAGATGTATATTCAAACTCTTTTCAGGTACCAGAAGGTTTCATTACAGCGGAATTTATGGAACGTGTAAAAACTCATGTCGCATCAAACGGAATATTAATCATGAACATGATTGCCAGTCAATCATTCCAAGATAAGTATTCTCAAGTCTTTGATAATACATTTCATCTTGTTTTTCCAAATAATTCACAACGTCAGGTTATAGGGTATTCTAATCCATGGCAGTATGGTGATGTCGTAAATATACTATACATTTGGTATAACCGTGATAATGATAATAGAATTTATACAATAAATAAAACACCTGTAATTTATGATAGATATATAAAATAAAAACGGGTAAAACCCGTTTTTATTATTTTAAGTTTTCTATTACAAAATCCCAATTTACTAAATTATTTAGAAATGCATCTATGAAATCTGGACGTCGGTTTTGGTAATCTAGGTAATATGCGTGTTCCCAGACGTCAAGCGTCATCACGGGAACTAAGTTATGCGCAACAGGATTATCTGCATTAGCCGTTGTCATAATTTTTATTTTTCCGTTATCAAGGACTAACCAAACCCAACCGCTGCCAAACAAACCAGTTGCAGCAGTTTTGAATTCTGATATAAATTTTTCTGCACTGCCAAATGCGATTGATATTTCTTCTGGGACTTTTCCACCACCATTCGGTTTAATGCATTTGAAAAAGAAATCGTGATTAAAAACTTGCGCGGCATTGTTAAATATTTTTACTGCGTTTGGATCTGTTGAAGATTTGTGGATAATCTCATATAAAGGCATTGCTTCGTATTCTGTGCCGACAATTAAATCGTTTAGATTTTTAATATATGCTGCCAAATGTTTACCATGATGGTATTGTAATGTAGTGTCTGACATGTATGGCATAAGTGATGTATCAGAAAATTGTAATGGAAATTGTGTTAATGAAAACATTATGACCTCTTTATAATAATTATTTATTAAAAATTGTGCACACGGATAAATTAAAAACAATAGATTTTTTTTCCGTTGGTACATAAAAAAATACCTTGCACCATTTGGCTCAGGTTTTTATAATCCAAATCAAGATAAAGGAGAAATTATGAAAAAGTTATCAATTCTTTCAGTTTTTATGGGTTTATTGTTTTGTGGGGCAGCATCTGCGGCTGACGTAACTTTGTATTATTCTCCATATTGCCCGCATTGCCATCATGCACGCGATTTTTTTGTGAATAAAATGATTTATGAATATCCTAATTTGCGCGTTGTTCAAATAAATGTTATGGAAGAACCAAATTTACCGGTTTTCCAGGAAGCTTTGAGGAAATGTGAATATGACAGTGGTGGTGTACCTGTAATTGTTGTTGGGGATAAGTGCTTTCAGGGATATGCTGATTTTATGGATAAAGAATTACGCGAAGCTGTAGAGGTTGATTTGTCAGATGCAGACAAAAAAACAGCGGCAGAAAATAAAAAGGCGCTTGAAGCTAATCCAGAAGAATTCCGTTCTAAACATGCAAATCGGCAAAAAGCGATTACTGAATATAATGCTGCGGCAGAAGCTGCGGCAGAAAAAATTGCTGCAGAAAAAAAAAGTAATGAGTCTAGTTCAATATACTTTTATGTATTGTTGATAGTATTAGTAGCGGCATTAGGTTTCGTGTTGGTTAGAAAAGAAAAAAAGAAATAAATAAACTTTCTAGTAAATAGCGGTGAAAAGTAATAATGTTTGACTTTACTACATTAGATTATATTTATGTGGGCGTTATATTGGCGTCTACGGTTTGGGCCAGTGTCCGAGGGGGGATATTTGAAACGGTTGCGACTCTTTCTTGGGTTATTGCAGCGTTTGCGGCACGTTTCATTTCTCCAATGTTAGATAAGTTATTGCAGTCTTGGTTTGATTTATCTGCTTCTACGGTCGGGACATTAGTTGCTTCTTATTTCATAGTATTTTTTGTTATTTTAATGTTGGTTGGGTTCTTTAATCAACGCTTACGTGAAAGAATTCAAAATAGTATTATGAAAGTAACGGATCGTACTCTGGGGATAATATTTGGTATAATTCGTGGTATCGTTGTTATGGGGTTGGTATACTGGGCGGCCTTGTGGTATTATTCCGATGCGCCACGTCCGGCGGCATGGGTTGAAAATGCAGTAACTCGCCCGATTATGCAATTGACCGCAATTAAACTTGATGAATGGTTTTTCCCTGGGCCAGAAAGTAAATTATTGGCTCGTGATATGACAGGAAGTCAAGCGTCTCAAGAGATTTTTAACAATTTAATTAATCCGGCAATATTAGATACTGTTAAGTCAGAAACAACAGGCGATTCAAACGAAGAACCAGAAACTGGCTATAAATCTTCAGAAAGGTCGGCGTTAGAAAAGCAACTATTGCAAATTGAAAATGCTGCACGTGCAGAAGAAGAACGGGCGGCAATAGAGGAAGCAAATTCTGTGGATTCAAGCACAGAAAGTGATAATTCTGTTGCTGATCCAGAATATGGTAGTGAAGATGCTCCTGTGACTTCGGACTAATTTGTTGAATTTTTATGAGTTTTACCCGTCACGTTAGCGACGGGTTTTTGTTCCTGATGACTTTTTATTCCCTTTCATAAAGAATACTTGTGTAGGAGAGAGAGTCATGAAAAAAATAACCTTTGTTTTAGGGGCTGCTTTATTAGTTCCCTTATCTTCTTTTGCAGATAGTGCTGTAAAAGGTGTTAACCCGGCGGATAACGTTACAAAAATGGAATTATTGCCAAGTTTAAACGTTATGGATAAAGATGGTAAACCATCTGTTACTACATTAGGTTTAAAATACGATAAGGAATTATATAAAGCTTTTGGTATAAACTTTGAATTACCTTTAAGCCATTTTTCTGGATATGGTATTTCTGATGCGGGTATTGGTGATTTAAGAGTTCGTGGACGAGCTCAATATAGGTATGGTAGGAATGTAATAATCGGTGCAACGGAATTTGTTTTCCCAACAGCAACGTCTGATACATTGGGAACGCGTCAGTATACTTTTGATCCGACACTGGCATACGTTTACGCTTTTAGTGCTAACTTTTTTACTGCGCTGGTAGGGAAACAGTTTATTTCTTTGTATAATTTAGATAAAGAAAAGTATCAAGATACTAACCAAACGCAGGTTCGTATGCTTATGGGGTATTTGTCTAATAATGGTTGGTGGGCCGCGTTAGATCCTCAAGTTTGGATTAATAACGAAGATGGGCGTGTTGAATACTTAGTCGAAGGTGAAGTAGGTACAATGTTAAATCGTACGACTGGTGTTTGGACAAGAATCGGTAAAAGAGTCGGCGGAGACTGGCACAGAAACGACTGGTCGGTTCTGCTGGGTATAAGATTTATTCCAGGAAATAAAGATTTATAAAAAGGGAGTGAAAGATGTTCTTGAAAGCAAAAATAAGTTTAACAATTGTTTCTTTGTATGAAATACTTATCGTCTGCTTGTTACAAAGCCAGCGCTTTTGCGACGCAATGTTTGGGGTTGCTTTCTGTGATGCGAAAGTATTTAAGTACTTTATTATGTGCTTTGCGGTACCTATGATTGTATTTCTTATCGTAATGTGGGTTATGGAGATAATAGATAATGTGCGTCATCGTCATACGTTGTTTTATAAAGCAACTCATGCGGTAAAGGATATTGTTACGAACGTAAAAGATCGTGTATCTGAAACTGTTTCAGCTGGTGATTTAGAAAAGTTAATAACGGCAGCTTTGATGGTCGGGTTAAAAAGGTATGCAGACAGAAGTCCGCATGCGCGGAAAGTCTTAGATGAAATGAATAAAGTTGACGTTGATTATGATGAATATGAAATGGATGATGGCGAGGAAGAAGAGTATGAAAAACGTGATTCTTACCGTAAGCAAAAGGTAAAGAAACAAAAAAATAACAAGAAAAAAAGATAAAGAAATATATATAGAAAGCAGCCCTAAGGCTGCTTTTTTATTTCTGGTGCCAGTTGTCGGACTTGAACCAACGACCCTCTGATTACAAATCAGATGCTCTACCAGCTGAGCTAAACTGGCAATGTGCTTTACTATACAGTGTATGGTTTTAAAATTCAAGTTAAAAAAATCATAAAATGCTTGCATTATTTAAATAACAGTAAAAAATATACTTACTATGAAAAAACTACCAGAACTATTAGCGCCGGCAGGTACGTTGGACGCTTTCAAAACCGCTATTTTATATGGGGCTGATGCCATTTATGCTGGCTTGCCGGGTTTCTCAATGCGCGCGCGTGCTAAAATTACAACGGACGAAGTTAAACAAGGTATAGAATTAGCGCACGAAGCCGGAAAAAAGGTTTATCTTGCTTTCAATTTATTCGCGCATGAACGGGACTTCGTAAATATGCCGCGTGTCAGTGAAACTATAAATTATTTAAAGCCAGATGCTCTTATTATATCAGATCCAGGTGTTATGATGTGGGTTCGTGAAAATCATCCTAGTATGCCTATTCATATATCAACCCAGGCAAATATTTGTTCCGCAGAATCTGTAAAGTTCTGGCAGAAAGCAGGGGCAAAATTATGTGTCTTAGCGCGCGAGGTCTCTCATGAGGAATTCAAAGTAATTCGTGAAAAATGCCCTGATATTGGTTTGGAAATTTTCGTACATGGCGCGATGTGTATGAGCTATTCTGGGCGTTGTTTACTATCTAATTTTATTACTGGACGTCCGGCAAATCGCGGTGCATGTGCACAGTTATGTAGGTGGAAATACGACGTAATCTTGCGCGAGTGCGAATCCGGTATAGAAATGCCGCTGGAAGAAGATGAACGTGGTGCATATATAATGAACTCTAAAGATTTGTGCTTGATGCCACGTTTGCGTGAAGTTATCGAAGCTGGTCCAGATTCATTAAAAATAGAGGGGCGTAACCGTAGTGAGTATTATGTGGGTAGTGTCGTCCATGCGTATCGTGGTGCATTAGATACATATGTTCGTAATCCAGATAATTTTGATCCGGAACCATTTATGGCGGAATTAAACCGACTTGAAACACGGGGGTATACAACTGCGTTTTTTGATGGTGCTCTTGGATCAGATGCTCATAACTATGAAACAACTCGTTCTTCTTCGGACTGGCAAGCGGCCGGCGTTATAACTGCTGTTGACAGTGAGAAAATTACGTTGGAGTTAAGAAATGAAATAAAAACTGGTGATGAAATAACGTTTCTTTTACCAGGAATTGATACCGGAATATCTGTGGTTTTAGCTCAAATAATCAACGCTAAAAATGAAGAGATTTTACCAAAATTATCTGCTGGACAGCATAATAGTTTAATTATTCCCAGAAAGTGGATTAATTCTTCAGTATCAAACAAATTTGTTCCGTATGTGTTAGCATATAAACATAAATAAAAAATCCCCATTTGGGGATTTTTTATGCGGCCATACCGTTTTGTTTGTTTTTTAACTGCAACATGATTAGTGTTTGCATTTTCTGTACTGCCATTTTCAAATCGCTTTGTTGGGTTTGGGCCTGCTTGTTATTGTCTGACGATGGCTTTGAATATGTTTTTATTATGTCATTTAATATATTTAATGCTGATGTCGTATTCTGGGCCACGCGTTGATTCCAATTTTGTTTTTGTTCTGGCGTTAGTTCTAAAATGTCATCGCGATGTTGGCTAGTCATCATAACTTGTGACCATTTTGCTTTATGTGACGCAAATATTTGACGTAAGTATAAAGACGCTTGGTTGTTTCCGTTTTTATTTTCTATGAATTGTTGCATTTGCTTTATGGCTATATACCAAGCTTCGCCAAGAGAGCGTCCGCGTAACCAGTTGGTATAGCTAAGATTGAAGAACAGTTTAAAATAATTGTCGGATAGTTTTTTCTTATCGGCAGCCGACAGTTGCTTTTCCTGTTCGTTCTGCAAGTTTGCGCCAGCGATTATTTGCATATTTTTTTCAAAAGCATCGTTCATAGCATGCTCCTTTGGGTATAATAAATTCTCTTGTTCATCTTGATATAGGTAATAAACCATACTTTTCAAGCGTTTGCCAAATGACAAATTTGTTTTGACTTTATTCATATAATATAGCACCCTAAAGACGTTCATATCAGAACAACGTACTATTGCCAATAATGGGTGGTACGGATATGAATCTCGGTCTTGCCAATAATGGGGGCCGTGGAATTTCATCGAAAAATAAGGAGAAAATGATGAAAAAAGGTTTGAAATTAGCAGTTGCAGCGTCGGTTTTAGCGACACCTGCGATGGCGGCTAATTTAGAAAATCCGTTATATTTACCAACAGCTGGTGAATTTTATTCAAAAACGGGTGCTGGCGTTATGTACAAAGTTACAGATGATACAGACGCAAATAAATTAAAAGATCATGCCGGGGCAACTGAATTCCCAATTTGGCGTGTAAGTGAAGAATTAGGTATTGGTATCACGGATAGCATTGCTTTGCGTGGTTCCTTTGCATATACGCAAGCGGACGATATTGATCGTAAAGGTTTAAATCATGGCCGTTTGGGCTTGATTTGGCGTCCGATAGAAACTACAGATAATATTGTATTAGATGTCTATGCCGATGCTCATTTGGGTGGTATAAATAAAATGCGTGGTTCTTATACTTTGGAACACGGTTTTAAATATGATAACTATTCTAATGGTCGTTGGGGCGCAGACGTTGGTTTACGTTTTGGTAAGACATGGAGCAAATTAACAACAAGTGCTTTTGTTGAAGTGTTAAAAACATTCGGCAGTAACAATAATGTTATTGATGTTTCTGGCCTGAAAGTACCTGGCTCTGGTGGTTTGTTAGTTTCAGCGTTGGGTATTCCAGATGAAATTTCTGTTGATTTAAAATCAACAACAGAAATTAACTTTGGTTTGAATGCTTTTTATCAGTTAGATGACAGATGGTCATTTGGCGGCGGTTTCAAGTACAACCACCATGCTGATAACGGTGTAAAAAGTTTGTCAACAGAAGTAACTAATCCTGCTGGTCAAACGTTTGCAGATGGTTTGATTTCTCAGTTGAAAGATATGAACGATGGTTTTGATGAATATATCGTATCTTTGGCTGTTGCAAATCAATTGACTGATAATGTTCAAGTGGCGTTATACGGTGAATATACATTTGATACGGCACATGCGAATTCTCAGAATGGTTCTGACGTAAAGGCAGAATTGGGTGTTCGTTTGAACTTGCAGTTCTAAAAATTAACTTAAAATTAACATATATTGGACAAGTACCCCGTCAATGACGGGGTATATTTTTAATTACCGTAATTTTTACTAAATACTTTTATCAGAGAGTTTTTTATGATATAATAAAGCCAAAGGAAAATGGAAAGAGAATGAAAAAAGTCGGCTTTTTTGCGGCATTGACGGGGTTGCTATTCGGGGTAAATGGTGGCGCTGGTGCTGCCAATGTATATCCTGTATATAGTGGCTATCAGGGTACGAATGCGGCCGGACAGGTTGTGTTGTTACCTACCACCAGCGGTACGGTTGTGTCGTCATATAATCCGAACGCGGCCAGTTCAACTCGTATAACGGGGGCTCTGCCAAAGGTTGGCTCTAATGTAACGACGACGACAACAACGACAACAGCGGCCGGACGGCAATATTATCAGCCATCTGATTTTGATCGACTGGCCGACAGTGGTTTATATGTTGGTTTGTCTGTTGGGTACTCTGCCAGTGTTAGCGGTTCGATGTTATCTGATTATATGAATGAAGAAAAGGGGCAGTTTGTTCCTGGTGCCTTTCAAGAGGCGGATTTTGATACAGATACTGTAATTCCGCTACAAATGTCCGTTGGGGCTTCAATTAACAATGATTTACGTGTAGATTTCTCTTATTTGCGCTATTCAGGTATTGCTTATCCAAGTATGGTAAAAACTTCTGATGGTGTTGGGGGATATGTCGATGCTACGGTTGATGGTGGTGCAATTACATCAAACGTAACAATGTTAAATCTGTATTATAACATTGATTCCTATACTGGTTATTTGGCAGGTGGTATGTTGCGTCCTTATGTGGGGGTCGGTGCTGGTATTTCATTAAATACGATTGCTGATTATGTGGTTTATGATGATACGTTCTATTCAGAAATGGAGCCAAGTGCCGCAGCACCAGGTGACATTACCGGTGTTTCTGACGTATACGGCTATCATAATGGCGGAACGTCTGAACAATTGGCTTTTATGTTTGAGGGTGGACTTACCACAGAAATGGATGGTGGTATCAAAATAGATTTCTTTGTCAGATATATGAATCTGGGCCAGGTAAGAACATCTGGTAGTATAATATTGTCGCAAACGGAATGGTTGGGTGACGGAAGCGGGTTGGAATTCCCTGCGGATTACGATAGTGTATATCACTATACCAATTGGTATGAAAGCGGCAGATTAAGCACAATAGATATCGGCGCAAGGTTAAGATTACAATTCTAATGCGTTTATGTTCTGTGGCTGAAATAACTATGTAAAGCGGGGCAAAATCGATGAAAGCAAATCATGCAATTATTCATTACTCTTTGTTTGCAGCATTGATTGGACTGTCGACTTTTAATGCGAACGCTGCTTTACGTGTAGGTAATCATTCTCGTGCGTATTCCCAAGCATATCAGCAAATCAACGCTTTACAGAATACTGCTGCAACTGTTCCAATTGTAACGACACCATCGACAGATACAGAAAATAATTTACCTGTTCGGGTCGCAGATGAAGAATTAGTACAACAAATTACTAGTGGAAGTACGAATACACCAGTTGCATATAACCAGCTGGAGCAATGTTCAATGATTTACCCTAATGGTGAATTTGCGTGGGATGCTCCAACTATTGGTATGGGGGTTGGTGGTGCAGATACTTGTGTTGCTGTTGTTGAGTTGCGTGGTTACCAAGCTGCGGCAGATGGTTCAGATTTAGTTTTGGCCAGAGCTCAATTGGCAGCGGGAGATAGCTTTAAATGTAATATAAGCTCTTTTCCAGAATCAACAATGATTGTTAGTGCGGTTGAAAATTTTACATTTCCGGCAGATGCGGCACCAACTACTGATGATGTTATAGCTCAGATGAATAAAGAACAAAAAAAGAATGCTGGCTTAAAGATTGCGGCAGCGGCTATAATCGGTGGTATTGGTGGAAATATGGCGGGCGCAAATGAGCCGGGTAATGACAGCTTGTTGGGGACCAGCGATAGTAAAATAAAAAGTACTGTTATCGGTGCACTTGGCGGTGGTGCGGTCGGTGCTGGTAATGCATATGCAGGGAAGGTAGCAGGTGATGTTATCTTGTCAACCAGCGTTAATGCGGCAGCAGCAAGCTTAGTTGGTAACATGGCAGGTACAGGCAAGGATGTTTTGCGTATAGAGGACTGTGATTTAGTAGATAGAGGGAAAACATCTTGTTTGTGGGGTGTTTTGGCTACTGCAAAACCAGTAACGGATAAAGAAGCTTATTATGAAATATATAGCGGTGAAACATACCTGTGCGATAATAATAAAGGTTGTGAAAAAACAGAATTAATCTCAATCGAATTAGAGGCTTATAAGGGAAAGGATATAGAAAGTATAACAGATGACTTTGAAAAAGTTGCTGGAGACTCTAGTTTACAATATTTCATGCAAGTCAAAGATGGTAAAATAAAAATGGTAGCAGCATCTGATGCAATCGGAGACCAGTATGTTGATGCTAATAGGGGAACTTTTGCGAAAATATCAAAAGCTTCTACAATTGACCGCGAAATACCTGCTATGATTGAAATGCATGACAAGGCCTTTGGTATGACTAAAGATGACTGGCGTGAATGGAAAAAGAATAATGGTAGCGGGGTAAACTTTTATTACAGAACAATATCTGGTACGGCATCAATTATATCAGATGAGTCTGTAGCGGATATCAACAATTTTTATCCTATGATGTTAAGTGCTGAAGACGGTAGTTTAATTGATTTTGGTAATAAAGCCCGTTTAAAAAGTACTTTAATTGGTGCCGGTGTTGGCGGTGCTTTGGGGGCGTTGTCGGGGTACCAGGGGGCACAGTCAGATATTCAAAATCGTTGGGTTACTGCAGTACGTGAATATGAGGATTCCTTAAGCAAGGTATATTGTGCGACAGGTACTAGATATTTAAGCAAGTATAATGATAATGTATATATACCGCAGATGACCCCAATAAATGAATAAAAAACGCCCAAAAGGGCGTTTTTATTTTTCGTTTTTATTTATTATTTCCATAACTTTTTGTGGTACGTCAACAACAGCAACTCGTTCCTGAGCCATAGAATCACGATAACGTAAAGTAACGGTGCTATCTTCTAAAGATTGATGATCAACCGTTATACAAACCGGAGTCCCTATTTCATCGTGACGGCGATAGTTCTTACCAATATTACCGGAATTTTCTAATTCTATACGTCCAATATTCAATTTACGTAAATCATTTTCGATATTATTCGCCATTGTGACTAGTTCTGGAACGTTTCTAGCCAATGGTATAACAGCGGCTTTTACTGGTGCTAATGCAGGCTTTAACTTTAATACAATACGCGTTTTCCCGTCTGGTAATTCTTCTTCGGTATACGCATCCAACATTACCGCCAACATTGCACGGTTAACCCCCATAGCAGTTTCAATTACAAATGGAATAAAACTTTCACCGGTTTGTGGATCGCTATAGGCTAATTTGATTGTACTATCCTTATTTTCTAGTACTTTTGCTTGAATGTTAAATTCACTTTGAGCTTTTGTATGAGAACCCAGATCAAAGTCTTGACGATTATGAATACCTTCTACTTCATCAAACCCATCTGGAAATTCGTATTCAATGTCCCCGGCGGATTTAGCGTAGTGTGCTAATTTTTCATGTGGGGTAAAACGTAACTTTTCAGCAGGAATTCCCAAAGTGTCTATCCACCATGCCATACGTGTTTTTTTCCATATCTCAAAGTACTTTTCATCTTCTGCAGGGTTTACAAAATATTGCATTTCAGCCTGTTCAAATTCGCGCATACGGAAAACAAATCCACGCGGTGATATTTCATTACGGAATGCCTTTCCTATTTGAGCTATACCAAATGGTAATTTATGTGGGCATGCATCCATAACGTTTTTGAAATTGACATAAGTGGTGGTTGCCGTCTCTGGACGTAGGTAGGCATTTATCGCACCGTCAGCAGTAGCACCAATAGACAATCCCATCATTAATTGGTATGCACGAGGTTCGGTAATATCTGTGCTGCCACAGTTATCACATTTTGTTGGATCTTTCATTTTATCCTGACGCATGCGGGTACCACATTTCTTACATTCTACCAGCGGATCAGAAAAACTACCTTCATGACCAGAATATTTCCACATTAATCGGTTACTTATAAGGGCGGCATCTAAACCCTCGATATCATTACGAGAGTATATCATCGCATTCCACCAAGCGTTACGGATGTTTTTCATTAATTCTACACCATATGGACCGTAATCATAAGCACCACCCAAACCACCATAAATTTCGGAACCTGTGAAAATAAAACCGCGACGTTTGCATAATGCGACAATGTCATTTATTGTTTTTGCTGGCATTTTTATCCCCTAATTTTTACCGAATAATTGTTATACAGATTTTAAATGTTTGCAACTGTTTTAAGCATAAAAATAGGGGCTGTGCCCCCATTTTTATAAAAGTTACGTTTACTTTGCGTCTGGAGCAATTGCAGCGACCGGACACACAGCTGCGCATGTCCCACAGGAAATGCATTTTGCTGGGTCAATAACACATTTGCCGTCCGTACCTGTTGAAATTGCCATGACCGGACACGCCCCCATACATGTATGACAACCTATGCACTTAGAAGGATCTATTTTATAAGCCATTTTTATTCTCCGTTTGTTTTGATTTTTAGTTTCTATTTAATAAACTTAACAGATATTGGAACATTGCTATAAAGGATATATATAGGTGTAATGCACCTAATACAGCCAATTGATTTTTTTGGTTGCCGTTACCTAAAACAGCATAGGCTCGTTTTAAAGTTTGCATATCATAAGCAGTAAATAAAGCAAAAATTAAAACACCTATGAAGCATACTATCGTGCCAAATGTACCACCTAAGATTGCTGGCCATATTAATGATGCTATTCCAACCAATATTAAACCAATCATACCCATAAACAAGAATATACCCATAAAGGATAAATCTTTAACTGTCTTGTAACCGAAAAGAGCCATACATGCAAACATAACTGCTGCGATTACAAAAGCTGATAAAATAGTTAATGGGTTATGTGTTACTGCAACAATTAACAATGGGGTCATTACAACGCCTGTTAAAACAGCATATAACAACAGAAGTAATATGCCAGTGGACGGTTTAAAACTGAAAGCACGAACTTGGGCCCATATTGCTAACGCAAGACCGCCAAACAGCAGTATATAATAAAATGCGGATAAACCAGTCGGGGTAAATAGCGTGGACCATAATGGGGTTACCATTGTTATAAAAGATGCAAATGCTGTGATCCCAACCGCACCAAACATTAGTGCAAAAATGCGTCTTAAATACAACTCTATACCACCACCAGATTTTGCCATTTTGGGTTCTGTGGGAGCTTTTGTCTTTAATGCAATATTTTTTACTGCCATTTTTTTCTCCTTGTTAGTTATCTCATTATATAATACAATACATGGGACAATTCAAGGTCAAAGAAAAACAACCATAAAAATAGAAAATATAGGCTGTTTTAGGGTATTCGTTTACTTGGAAAAATGATAAAACACGTTGAATAAAATTTTATAGGTAAGGATTATAATGGCGATAGTAGTAAACCCAATTTCACCGATTGCTTTTTCTGTGTTTGGTTTAAATATACGTTGGTATGCATTGGCTTATATTGCTGCGTTTGTTGTTGGGTATTTTATGTTACGAAGTTTTACAAGAGATAAGAATACTCAGATACGTTTGGATAAAAAGCAGTTGGATGATTTGCTTACAGCTTTGATTTTTGGGGTAATTTTAGGCGGACGGCTAGGTTATATTTTGTTTTATAACTTACCATTTTTCTTATCTCATCCGTTGGAAATATTTGCTGTTTGGCATGGTGGTATGAGTTTCCATGGTGGGCTTATTGGTGTGATCGTTTCAACATTTTTATTCGTATGGAATCAGAAAAGACAAGGGAATTTAGCGGGAAGTATATATGCAAATTCATTCAGGTTATTAGATATAATGGCAGTTGTGGCGCCTATTGGTTTGTTTTTCGGTAGAATTGCTAATTTTATAAATATGGAAGTCATGGGACGGGTAACAGATGTTCCATGGGCGGTTGTTTTTGCGGGGGATTCTGATTTACCGCGGCACCCCAGCCCTATTTATGAGGCTTCATTAGAAGGTGTATTGCTATTTATAATAATGTATTGTTTATACAAGTTTACGAAGTTACGGAAATATCCTGGTGCGCTGGGCGGAATGTTAGGTATGCTTTATGCGATATTTAGAATATTTTGCGAGCAATTTCGAGCACCCGATATACAGATAGGTTTTTTAACCAGCTGGGGTTTAACAATGGGTCAGATGCTTTCTGGGGTAATGTTTGTTGCTGGAATGATAATATTTGGTATTGCAATTAGGAAAAAATAATATAAAATAAACGGGGTTAAAAGTTTAGGATGGGTGGCAGAGCGGTCGAATGCGACGGTCTTGAAAACCGCTGTGGGGGCAACTCCACCGGGGGTTCGAATCCCTCCCCATCCGCCAGATATAAAAAGTGCCAGTTAAGGCACTTTTTTATTAGAATCTAATATTTAGATATATTAACAAAAATCCCAGTAAACTAAGCACTTTGTGGTATCAAACAGAAAAAATATAAGGAATCTGGTATGTGCCAAAAAGTGTGCCACAAAAAGTGCCAAAAACACATTAAAAGATTATTATTGAGAAATAATGTGTTTTATTATAGAACTAAAATTATAGTAAATGGTTGTGTAAAAGATAAAAGAATATCTTTGCATACGGGCAACATTATAGAGGCTTGTAAAAGAATGGGACAAATTTCTAAACATCTTGAAGAAATACAAGAATTGGAAGAGTTAAAAAATAGAGAATCAGACACATCTAAAGAATTTGCTGATATGCTCTGGGGGCCCGTAAAAAAGAGCTTTATAGAATCAAAAACTCTGTTCACTTTTCAGGATAATGTTGTTGAAGAAAAAATAGTAGAAGTTTTATTGACTAAAGGTGTTAAACTGTTGAGAGCAGGTATGTTAAAAGTACATACTAAAAACGGTCTCTTTGAGCCAACTTTGACAGTTCAAGACCAAACAGGTTATGATTTTCCAAAAACTATATGGCCAATATTTACTATCACAGAAGAATTAGACAATGAAACTTTTGGAAACATTATAAGACAGCATGATATAATAAAGATATTAACTGATAAAAACAGTGCAAAAACATCCTATCCTAGCGAGGAAACAACCATTACACACCAACCGCAGAATATGATAGTTCAGCAGGTCATTAATAGTAATTTGACGGAATTTCCTACAATTCAAAATTTGCTGACAGATTTTAAGATGGCCAAACATTATGATACTGATAAAAAAGATAGTCATGGGTGGAAAGTTTCAAGTAATTTAGATAGGATTTTTAATGAGAACGGTATTTCATTAGACAAATCAATCACTTTTTTAAACAATCAAGCGATCATTAGAAAAATGACGGATTCTGTAAAGAATTATAAAAATGCATACAATAAGCCAATATCTGCAGACACACAAGCCAATCACTTAGAACCATTTAGAGCTTTTTTAAGGTACTGTCAGAATATCAATCAGTCATATATTAATAATGCATATATAGAATCAATAGATATACCTAGAAGTAGAACTAAAGAAATAGTCGGACACACTGCATATAGTGCAGAAGCACTGCATAAAATATTTGATACGAAACATGATTTCTTTATAAAAAATCCATATTTGTTTTGGATAGTGGTCATTGCACTTTATACTGGGGCGAGAAAAAATGCGGCCACCACATTGAAATACCAGAATATTATACAAATAGCAGATATTCCTTGTATAGAATTTATTAAAGATGATGATAATAAAAAGTTAAAGAACAATGCTACTGAACGAGTTGTTCCTATATCAAAACAGCTGTTACAGTTAGGTTTTCTTGATTTTGTAAATAATAGAAAAAAATCATTGAAAGCATCAGAGGAAGATTTTATTTTTCCCGAATGTTTTAAAATAGATGGTAATAACAAATTGATATGGAGAGAAGCATGTTTGAGACCATTAATGGATTTTTTTAGAAAACTTGGTATAAAAAATGATGAATATGAATCTATCAAGAAAACTAGGGAAAAGTACGATTTTCATTCTTTTAGAAAAAATGCTAATCAGCAATTAAAAGCCCGAAAAGTTCCTGTTGATAAAATAAATATGATTATTGGTTGGGGACAAGATAATTTGAGTGATGGTTCATATAATTACGACATTTTTTCAGACAAGCTGATACAAGAACTGCACAATATAATTGATAAAGATTTAGTATATGATTTTCTTCAACAAGAATTTGACGAATGGAAAATACTCTTAGCCAACAAGTATCATTGTACAAAGAAAATGCACCGAGTACAACAAGCGAATTAATATCTGATACTTTCCGAAGCATTCCATAATTGTTGTGGGTTGT
>CALXQT010000022.1 GCA_944390835.1 uncultured Alphaproteobacteria bacterium
GTATTTTCTGCATTACGAGCTGTTGTTGCTGTGGCAGATTCCGCGTTATCCGCGGATTGCGAGCCAGCTCGGGCAGATTGCTCGGCTGCGGTTGTTGTTGCAGATGGCGGAGTATCGCCGCCTAAATCCGCTATTTTTTGGCGTAGCGCTTGCTTTTGGGCTTCTACTGCATTTGCCTCTTGTCGTGTTACACCTGGCGCAAGTATTTGTTCGCCGTTACGGTTGGTTGTATATAAGCGTCTTTGCTCTAGTTTTGCTAATTCAGCTTGCGCTTCTTCAATATCTGCTTGCTTATATGCCGCGGCTTTTGCAGTACTTAATGCATCATCTGATGGATTCCCAAGTTGATTTAATAAGGTTCGTTGTTCTTGTTGAACTGTTAGTAATTCGTCATCTAGTTGTGCGGCTTCTCGTGCTCCCATAGGACCAGCATTTTTGCGCGCTAACAATGTTTGCTCGCGCCCCGCAAGATCGTCTAAGCGTTTGGCTTGCGCACGCGTTAGTGTTAAGGCATCGTCCGCTTTCGTCGCAGATGCTTTTGTTAATGCGCGTTCCATTGCAGAAGTGGCATTTCCAAATTTTGTTATTCCGTATCGTACAAGACTGGTTATCAAACTGGCCATTTGCATTACGTTTCCGACAGCTGACCAAACTTGTTCTGCTTCCCAAGAATTAGCGTCAAAGAAACCTAATTGGTTAGATTCTATCGTTTTATTTAAAAGCTGCGAATCTTCTGGTAGCAGGTCTATCATACGTGCCATTTCCTGATCTATGGCGTATATTTCTTCATCCATAAATCTGGATGATAGGTTTGCCATACGCTGCAAATTTTCTGTGACTGTTTTTTCAGCGCATGCAGAGTCTTTACATTTTTGACTTTCTGTTAAAAACTCTTGGGCAATTTGTGACATTCTTATTTCGGCGGCCGATGAAATTGCCGCGCCAGTGGCTTCAACGGCGACGACAGCCATTGCTGCAGTACCTGTACCTGCTGTTGTAACAGTTATAATTACACCGACTGCTATACCTGCAACAATGCCACCAACTTTAAGACCTTTTTGAATATTTGTGGCCTTGGCGGAACTTGGTAGCTTGCAAGTTTCTGCGTCTTTGTCCCAATAAATTGCTTTACATTCTGGGCAATTTTTCAGATTGGTATCCCGTAGCGCAATACATTGACTTTCTTGTAATCCTATACATTGCTTACCTGTATATGTACCACCAGAAACGATGCAGTCCATTGCCTGTAAGCCAGATTTTTGTTCGTATTTTGCGCTTTCTGATAAGTCATCAAAGACAAAGTCAATGGGTTGTTCGTTTACATAACACGTAAGTACGTCTTCGGATTTTGTGAATGCGCCAGAAAAATCATATGCAGGCGTAGGATTTGCGTTACAGTAAAATGATTGCATTACGACCCCTGCAGGAAGCGAATTTTGTACATATTGACGTAAATAGTCCTCTGTATTGGTGTCAAATTGCAGTTGAGCACCGCTGTTTATAAAATGCATATTGTCAATACCGTATGCTGTGCGCAGTCCAGAAGTTGCAGAGCCTGACGCATTGCGGGTTAAAACACATGCTTGTTCCCTATTAGCCGTTCCAATACTTGCCTTATATCCAAATTTGTTAGCCGTTGAGTTAACTTTGGAGCATGTTGTTGTATCTGTTGTTTCACAAGACGCTGGCCATGATCTGCCGGGTATTCTTGTCCCATTGCCTAATGCTTGATCTGGTGTATTACCACTTGGTACGTATTCAAGGTCATATAACATGCATATAGATTTTAATACGCTGTCTTGTATTGTTGTGTCTTTGGTTTCGTCAATATCATCAAATACAAATTCATAAAACCTATTTTTATCTTGAGACGTACATTGAATGCAATAATCTAAATTAAATAATCCGCATTTTCTTGGCTCTTCATCAGTGCATACGATATTTTTATCGTTATGTTTTAATGAGGCATATTCTTTGGCTAGTGCAATTGCTTGAGGTTTCTGTACCTGTATTCCACCATATACTTTGTTGGTAAAGAAATTCTCTACGCAAATTTCTTCTCCACCACTTTTACCCTTGTCATCATCACATACCTTATAATATTTTATATCTTTGGCTTTTTGAGCTGCTAGTTTGTCCATAGAGGTTTTAGCGTTATCAGTCTCTGTTGCCGTTGGGTTACAGATACACTCTCCTGTGCTATGTGACATCACCACATTTACAAATTTACAATCTTTGTCGGCATAATATTCTTTACAGAAATTTAAACATTTTTGAGTTGTATCGTTTTCAGATGTCGTTTTAAAGGCCTTCCTTAAACAATTACCGTTTGTATCAGCGATATCTTCCACGCAGACTCCATTTTCTACATGATAACCATCGATACATTCAATTGCAGTACACGAACATGTTCCACCAACATTAACACCGTTTCTGATGGTTCCTTCAGAAAATTTAAATATTTTTCCAACAGTTACATTTCCATATTTGCAGAAATCCCCGACATGAGTTGTCACGTTGTTTATTTGTTTAAATCTTGGGTTGTCGGCTGGACATAATGTAGGGTCTTCTGCTGCTGCGGCTGCAGCCATCACAACACCTGATGTTGCGTCATTATTAGAATCTGGCAGTGGCGTATCGACTGGGATTTCTTCAGTATTTGGTGTTTTTTGTACGCACTCATCATTTACCCAGTCATAATCCGGTTTGGCCAGGCACTCTTTTCGCGCTTGTTCCAACGCCTCAAGACGAGCGCGTTCTGCCGCAGCAGCATCGGCACATTCTTTGTAGGCAAGCTTTTGAGTCTCTAGGTCATATTTTATAGTTAAATCTGCTGTGTTTGTCATTTTATCGGTTACAAGTGAAAGCCCCTTTATATATGCTATATATTCTGAAAAGTCTGGAATGCATTCAGTTTCTGTTATTGTGTCTATAAAACTTTTATGTTGATTTAACAGATTGTTATATTCTTCAATTTTTTTTGCGTTTGTTTCGATTGCGTTTCTTAGGGCAGATTCCTTATCTTCTATTTCTTGTTCTATAGTATTCTTTTGTTTTTCATATTCTGTATTTATTTTCTGGCTCTGTTCTTTAGGTGCGTCTTTATTTATAAGTAGATTTCCAACAACGCTACCTATGGCCCCTACGCCAGCAACAGTTGCACCTGTTTTTATTTTTTCTGAACTATCTGATGATGCGGCGCGCTCTGCAGCGGTATCTAGTATATTTTCTGTTTTTCCTGTGGCTGCATTATCATACAGCCCAGTTTCAGCCGTATCTAAAATTTCGTTTGCTTCAATACCTAATGATAAACCTAAAGATGTTTTTGCGTCTTTTAATTTGTTTGCTAAGGCTATGTATTCCGTACGAAGTTGAGATAAATTTAAGGGGTATGGAACTTGTATATTTGATTGGCCACCAATTATATTTAACCCTTCGCCATAATCACATCGAAACGTCTGAAGATAGGCATCCATGTCCTTGGCAGCCGCAGAATCAGCAGATTTTTCTGCTAGTCCCGATGCCAGCTGCATTCCGCCAATACCAACGGCGCCCATGGCGGCACCACCTAGTAATTTGTTGGCGGTGGATTGTTCTTTCTCTTTCATTGCGGTGGCGTTGTCTTGAAGTTTAGAAAGATATTCCTGTTCCAGTGTTTCTAGTTTATTTACGGAGGCATTCAATTCTTCATAAGCAGAACGTATTTCTGGAGCCATAGTTTGTGAATTAGTGGCCTGTACGGTTTGTAATAAATCTTTCGTATTTTGTATATCTAAAGCATTGGACGGCAGGGCAAAAAATATACCGCAGAAAAAGCAAAGATATTTGAATATCTCTCTCATTTATAATGTTTCCTTAAGGTTAAGATTAGACAATTATGAGAAATGAGTCAATATTAAAACTGGTAACAAGTAATATTTGCTTTACTTTTTCTTTTTTTTAGTAATAATAACCAATATCGGTCGTTTAAACATAGCTAGACGTAGTAAAATGTTAAATATTAAAAAAATTTTTAAATGATAAGGTGCGACCTTCAAGGCTTGATGGACGCACTTTTTGGGCGTCCTTTTTTAATATTAACCTCTAAAAGGAAAAAGAAATGTCAGAAAACACAAACAACGCAACAAAAATATCAACAAATGAATTAGAAGCTCGTTTGCAAAAAGCGGAGAACATTCGTGCACGTGATGGTGTTGTTTGGAAAGATAAATATGACCGAACATGTACAATTGCTGAGGCGCGTAATTTATCTGATGGTGCACATGTTAAATTAGCGGGGCGTATTACAGCATTACGTTGGCTGGGGAAGCTAATGTTCGGACGTATTTATGATATTGACGGTGAAATTCAGTTTTCTATGTCTCGTGAAGAACTGGGTGAAGAACAATATAAGTTCATGAAAGCTAATGTTGACCTTGGCGATTTTATAGGGATAGATGGTGAATTATATCATACAACCGCTGGAGAGCTTACTGTTCGTGTTGCGAAATATGACATTTTATCAAAAGCATTACGTCCGTTACCGGAAAAATTTCATGGCTTGACAGATATGGAAACCAGATATCGTCAGCGGTATCTTGATATAATTTCTAATGAGGATACTCGTAACACGATGAAAATGCGTTTTAAGATGTTACGCTTGATACGTGAATATTTAAATAGTAACGGATTTGTAGAAGTAGAAACTCCAATTATGCAAGTTGTTGCAAGCGGTGCCGCAGCAAGACCGTTTATCACGCATCATAACGCATTGGATGCAGATTTTTATTTGCGTATTGCTCCGGAACTGTTTTTGAAGCAGACAATTGCGGCTGGGTTTGATCGGGTTTATGAATTAGGTAAAAATTTCCGCAATGAAGGGATGGATGCAATGCATCTACAAGAATTTACTATGTTGGAATGGTATGCAGCATATTGGAATTATAAAGATAACATAAAGTTTTCGTGGGACATGGTCCAGAAAATATTGATGGAACTGAGGGGCTCTTTACAGATTGAATATCAAGGAACAATCTTGGATTTCAGTAAGTACGAAGAAATAGACTATACCGTTCGGATGAATGAATTGTTAGGCGTCGATATATTAGAGTTTAATGATACAGATGCATTGAAAAAACAGTTGGTTGAAAAGGGTATGTTCCCATCAGATGAATTAGAACCACTAAAGTCTGTTCCATCAATTGTTGATTATGTATTTAAACGTAAAATCCGTGATCAAATTGTACAACCAGCAATAGTATATAACTATCCTGCATACTTGATACCGTTGGCACGTCGTAATGACGATGATAACCGTCGTATAGATATATTTCAACTAATTGTATGTGGAGCAGAGCTGATAAAAGCTTATTCCGAGTTGGTCGATCCTATCGTGCAGCGTGAGGCTTTTGAAGAACAGGCACAAAATAAAGCCGCCGGTGATGAAGAAGCCTTTGATTTAGATGAAGATTTCTTACGTGCGATGGAACATGGTATGCCGCCGATTTCTGGTTTGGGATTAGGAATTGACAGATTCTTTTCTATAATTGCTGATCAGCCGACCTTGCGTGACGTTATACTATTCCCTATAATGAAATAAGAGGAGCAAAAATGTCATCGTCTTATTCTGATGGGTATGCTGCTGATTTGGCGGCTGAACACGATAGAAAAAATCAAGAAGCAATAGCAAATGCACGAGCATCTGGACGTATAAATGATGAGGCTGCTGAGTATTTATCTGAACTTTACTCAGACAGTTTAGACTGGTTTAGAGAAGTCTTTTATTTCTTAGGTAAATGTTTTGGGGCTCCGAAAGCACCAGTTATGCGATATGATTATGCCACAGATAGTGCGGTTGATGAATCAATTAAAATATCAGATATAAATCCACTATATCCTTATATCGTTCATCATCGTTTGGATGCGGATCCAATGCGAAATCAGTTTTTTACAAGCGGTGCCGGTCATAAAATAGAATTGGCTGTATCGTCAATAGTAACGGTTATTGTCGGTGCACAAAAAAGCGTTGATAGAGCTTTGGATAAAGTTACAGGTAAATATTATGCAGCATATGTTGATGATGTAGTTAATACTGTATATCGTGTAATTGCTGCAAACGAGCGAGAGGCTTCTGCTCGCGCGGTCTCTGAAAAGATCCGTGCTAGATTAACCGAACGATATATTTCAACACCAGCAGAAGCAGTTTTGTCTATTATTGGGTCGAGACATGAAAAGTTGGCTGTTGAATTGGTCCGGGCGCTAGATAAAGTTAAACGACCGCGCATGCGGCTACAAGACGTATGGCGAGTAAAGTGCTTATTTGATTTAATACCACAGGCCAGAACGTTTATTGAGCGCGTATGCGATATGATGCCCGATAGAATTTTATCAGTGAGAGATAATTTTTATGACATGAAAAACCCACGTAATTATCGTGATGCGAAACTGATTATAGACATCGGTAAAGATGGTCATGTTGTACCTATGGAAATTATATGTCAAGTACGTACGTTCTTTGAGTTTGAGAAACAGACTCATGATAATTATGAAGTTGCCCGTAAAACGGAAAATAAAAAATATAATAAAGCTAAAACAGATAGTAATGTTATAAGTAACGTTGCGCATGGTGCGCGTGAACATAAGATAGGTGTGGAAGAATACAATTTAATGATATGCCAGTGTTTAGAGGATCTGTTTGACCGTGTTGGTTGGAACATTTTATATAGTCAGGGTAACGGAGTTTCTATGTTTGACGGTTTCCCCAAGAAATGTAAATTATATTACCCGCAAAAAATACTAGATGTAATAGGAGAAAAACTGGACAATGCTATTGAAAACGAAGTTTTTCGTTTTAAAAACGCACCAGCCAAGTTAACAATGGCACAAGAAAGCGAAATCTTTCATTTCATGTCACGCTTTATTCTTGTAGCCGCAATGCCTTATGTGCAGAAAGACTGGGCGGTTCCAGTAGATACGATGGCTGGAAAGTTGTTTAATTTTGTTATGACAGAAGTTCAGCGGTATTATAAGAAAAACAACTAGAAACATGTATCCGCCCCCCAATTTATAGTAGGAAATCAAACTATAAAGAGGGGGGTGTTTTTTCTTGCATTCTTTTATTTAATCGGCAACAATTAATTATAGGTTCCTGTTGTTTTATGGAACTGTAACAAGCATAGAAAGGAAGGCACATTATGCGTCAAGGTAAAGTAA
>CALXQT010000023.1 GCA_944390835.1 uncultured Alphaproteobacteria bacterium
CCGGCACCACCATTTTCTGCAATTTTCTGACACATATATTGCGCTAAGTCGGTAGATGCATTCTTTGTAGCTTCCGCAATTTCGGTATTCAACTTATTGTTATAATTATCTTGGGCTTGACGCAATGCGGCAACTGCTATTTGCATCTTTACTTGATTCAACAAATTTGGGAATCTTCCTGTTGTTACCGCACCCTTTTCACCAGTAATCTGCGATAAATCACGTCCACTTACGCAATATTGTATTTCAGGATCACTTTCTATCATCTCGATTGTACGATTTATCGTTCCGGCAATATTATTCAATTCTTCTTCAATTGAAGAAATTATACCATCAGCATTTGCAACCCCAGCATTGTTTGCTTTAACCTTTGCTAGATATTCAGAAATACCAATTTCACCGGGTTCAAGTGTTATAGTACCACCATTGCCATCATCTATCTTTGTACTTCCACTTGAATCACCCATTTTTATACTACCAAAAGAAATCATACCTGTTACACGATATGTTGTACCATCTTTTTGGGAACGTAGAGAACCTGTACCAATCGTATCATCGGCTGCAAATCTGTTGCAATCAGACGTACTTCCGCATATTTCAGCCATTTTATTATCAACAATATTTTGGCACTGCTCCATCATTGCATTATCAATATTTAAATATAACCCCATTAACATACTATCCAAATCGTCCATAGAGAACGCAGGATTATTTGCTTTACAAACCACCAAACTATCAATTGGGCAGAGATCATGGATATAGTCATAATCCATACCTATACAGTTTTCAAAGTTAGGACCACAGCGAGTATCTGCAGTAAAGCAATCTTTTACTTCTTGTGTGCAAGCGTCGACACGCATTGCAGCCAACTTATCTTCAACATATCCCCAAATCAAAGGCTCCATACGTTCGCATGGATCAATTTCTACTTTACAGAAACTGCGCGCCATTTCCGGTCTAGACAAACAAGCATCCATTGTCGCAATACCTTTGCCCGCAATATCATCACGACATGCGGTCTGAATACATTCAGAAATGTTAGTTAAACATGACTGACGGAATTTTGACTCGGCTTGACTTTCTGCAACTTTAATAGTTGGTGCGGCCTCTCGCAAGAAATTTGGCCAAACCAGATCACGTACGGCCACGCATTGATTTAAAACATTTTCACAAATAGGCCGCTTAGTATTTAATATATTCATTGTTGAAGTCGTTATATCATATGTATCAATTGTCTCAACCGTTGTTCCAGCAGTACTTGTAGCAGCGTTATTCTGCATATTTTCCATAGCAATTGTTGCAACGCAATTTTCCCAATTTTCGCCGCACGCATCTTCTGTCTGCATACACTTTTTAAATTCAACCATACACTGACCTAAATCATATTTATTCGCGCTTTCAAAGCTTTCTTGTAAAGCGGCACGAACCTCTGATTCAGCTGACGCCAATTCATTTTCAGCATTATCACGCTGTTGTGCCAAAGAATTTTTATACCCCAAACAGTCAGAAGTTATCTGACGTGAGTATAATTGTTGTAAAAATACGATATCACCCGAACAAGAATCAGGTATCTGACTTAAACATAAATCATTAGCAGCGTTATACAGTTCACTCCCCAGCATATCTGCCATATTCACCAACGAATTTTGTTCTTCAAATATATCTTCTTCATATAAATTATTATTAAATAGGGCTAATAAATCTGCACGTTTTTGGGCTTTTTGCTCTTCTTCTGTCAATTCTCCTTCTGCCAAAATATTTCCTTCACTATCATAACGACGTTCACCTGTAAAAACAATATCTGCATTTCCCCCTGCCTTAACCCACTCTACTTCCTCTGTACGCAACCGATTTGCTTCATCCAATATTTCCTGGATAGAGCTCAGTTCTTTATTATATTCAATTATATTATCACTGCAGTTACATGCACCACCATTAGAATTATCTGTTATACAAAACTGATCCATACATCCAAAATATGCATCATAACAAGCCTGATCATATAAACCAGTAGCCTCAACTTTCGTTCTTACTGTTGTTCCTTGCTGAATTGCAGATTGACGACTGGTTTTGCTAGTCGTTAAAGACCAGGCATCCATACATACTCCAAAAACAGCCAAACAAAAGATTGAACTAAGTATTGACCTTACTTTCATTATAGCCTCTCTCTATACCGTACAAACGGTAATGTAACCCGAAAAACAGGTTACATATTTATATCCTCGCAACTTTCGATTTCTTGGCAGAATTCTTGTTCACCACCCGCACTACGTCCTGCAAAAAAGCCCCCAACAGCGCCGACGACTGCACCTATCGCAGTCCCCCAACCTGGTGATACCATTGTACCAGCAGAGGCACCCGCTGCCAAACCACCTGCAGCACCTTGTACCCCGGCCGTACCCTTTGATTGCCCCCCTGTCTCACAAACCTGTTGCATACGACACACGTGGCAGTTACGTAACGCTGGTTCAAATGAAACACTACGTATATAACTATAATTCTTACTTGACTTATCTGGTGTTTCTACCTGATATGTATTATAGCAATTCTCTTCTGCTTGTTCTAAATCTTGTTGACGAGACAACTCTGCAATTTTTGATTCTAACTCACGCATAGCGCGGTTTTCAGCACTAATCTGTGCAATCATTTTAGCACTATTAAATACACTGTCCCCAAGACTATCTCTATCTGCAGGCTTTTGACTATCTTGACATGCAGCAACAGTCTTGTCTTGTTCAAACTGCTTAAAGAATTCGTCAACCGCCAGTTCCGTATTAGCCCGAACAGATTCACGCAAAGCCGCTAATTCTTCTTGAGTATCAGGAACGGAAACTAATGAAGTAATCTGCGTATCTGTTGTCAAACAAGACATGTCTGTTCCGCAAACATTCCCCAATTGTTCGCTGAAATAATTCAAGCACCCCTGCAACATCTGGTAATCCATCTGTAACATTGCAGCCTGTACAATTATATCAAACTGCGTTTCATTTTTACATGATGGAAACATACTCTGCGGACATAGTGCTGCTATTTCTTGAGCGCTTTTCCCGACACATTCTGGCGCTGTAAAGTTTGCACCACATTTATCTTGTAAACATTGATCTACATCGTTCTGGCAAAATTGCGTACGAAGATAACCTAATTTATCATTAACAACAGACTTAATACCCGGGATCATTGCTTCACAATCATCAATGACAGGGCAAATACCAGCTGCAATTTTTATATCAGTTAAACACGCAGAATTTGTTTCTGTAGAACAACTATCTTCTAAACATAATTGAATTCGCGCCAAACATGTAGCACGTGAATTTCTATCGGCGTATTTTTCTGCCTCAGCTAAAATACTTACAGATTCCTCTTCCCAATCTTGTAATACATAATCTCTAACGGCCATACATTGATCTAGAACATTTTCGCAAGCGTTTGCACGACGGGATAACAAATCTGCATCTAAACAATTTTCGAAGTTTACACCACAACCACCTTTATCCGCAATACAAGAGCGATATGCCAACAAACATTCCCCTCGATTATATTTATTTGTCGTATCCAGCATTTCTAAACGAGCCTGACGAACTGCCGCTTCTGCTGTACGCTTATTAGATTCTGCAATAGACTTTTGATCTTTTAAATAAGATTCAAAGTTTTTACAATCTTGAACTATTTGTCGTGCATATAAGACCTCTTCCATTTCAGCACTATTACCACAAGCAGCCAATTTATCTGCGCAATACTCAGCCGCCATAGCATACAAAGGGTCACCAATATCACTATCCATACCTAAACTTGCATTTGCATCTGAATCGCTGTTTATCCAATCAGCAAAACTAATTCCGGATATTCGAGAACTTTTTTGTGCGGCCTCACTTTCACCAAACACCAGTTTAGCCTGCGCCCCCAATTGCTCTCTTTCTACCCCCTCTGTATAAAGCAAATCCGCTTCTTCTTGAATAGATTGAATTTCTTGTATCAAAGATTTTGATTGATTAATATTAGAAGAACATGCGCAACGACTGCCTTCTGATTCATCTAACAAACAAAATTCATCCATACAAGCACGATAAGCATCACGACAAGACGCACTTGTTGTGCTTCCGTTATTATTCTGCATATCATCTGGAACAGTATTTGTTCCACCATCATTATTATTAGAACCAGAACCGCCACCTGGGTTTATATTCAATGTGGGCATTGAATTAGTCGCCCCAGAAGAACCCAAGTTCGCAGACATATTTACTGCTCGACTCCCTGCCTGCGACATACGATTAACACCAACACGTACAGTAGCATCATCGCGAGACGCCGCCATAGCAAAACTTGGTAAAAAACACAACAAACCTAAAAAGATTCTTAGTTTCATACGACCCTTCCTACTATAATATATTTATGTATAATTTTATCAAATGCGCCCCCCGTGTGCAAGCACATAAAAACAACTTGCATTTTTTTTGTAAAAGAATATCATATTTTTTGAATTTTTTTTCAGTAAAAACATAGGATAAATATATGGCAAAAGATGATGTAATCGTTTTCAGTGGCGTCGTAGAAGACAAGTTACCGAACACAATGTTTCGCGTTAAACTAGAAAACGGACACGAAATTCTGGCGACTGTATGCGGAAAAATGCGCAAAGCTCGCATATGGGTTAACGTGGGTGAACACGTTCGTGTTGAAATGACCCCTTATGATCTAGACAAGGGGCGCATCACTTTTGTTGAACGCAGTCGTTCTGCTGGGGATTCATACCCAGAAGATAATTAACCCCCCCGCCATAGCGGGGTTTAATTTTTGACAAAAATCCGTTCTGATTTATTAAATATCACTTTTCATAAAAATATATTTTTGTTATTATTTATATATTAAGTATGAGGAATATTCTATTCTTTATTATTGCGTGTTTTATCGGCATCGCAGATGCTGGTGCTGCCGTTCGTGGTACAGATACGATAAATCGTGAACAATCTAATACAAAAGAATCAACAACAATTATTGCAAGAACGACCCGCTCTCCTTCTACAAGTCAGACATCGCAACAAACTGTAAGTCGTCAAGCAACAACAACTACCAGAAACACAGCGAATAATACAGTAACAAGAACTAATACAACAACAGCAAGAAACGCAAGTAATCAAAATACAATTGCAAGATCGGGTTCAATAACAAGAACATCTTCATCCAGCAGCACACAGGCATCTTCGGCCCGCAATGCAACTACTAACAACAGTATAGTGCGTAGTTCCGCCACATCGGCACGTAGCGGTTCATTACCTGCAAGCGCCAGAACGGCACGAGCAACAACATTAGTCTCTTCTACTGCGACAAATACATTCGGCACAGGTTATAACACATGCAGAAACGCTTACTTTACATGCATGGATCAATTTTGCGCTACGGCTAACGATACCTATAGACGTTGTATATGTTCTTCCCGACTTACTGATGTACAAGAACGAGAAAGAGCTTTATCTCAAACATCCGGTCAACTACAAGATTTTAAAAATCTTAATATAGAAGTGATTCCAAAAACTGCCGAAGAAGTAAACGCAATGCTAAGCGCCAGCGAAGGCGAATTGGCCATCAAAGAAGATACCTCTGCTTCATCGCAACAACTTGCGGGTATAAAAGATGTACTATCTTCTTCTAAACACCAGGCACTTTCAACATTGGGGACATTGGATATAGCCGGTGACATAAACCAAATTTGGGCAACAACAGATTTAGCCTCGGGTCAAAACATTGCTAACCTTACAGGAGAAGCATTATATAACGCCGTACATGCGCAATGCGTAAATTTGATTTCTGAACAGTGTTCTTCTACAAGCACTTTAAATATGGTTGTATCTGCCTATGGTATGTATATTGAAAATGATTGTTCTGCGTTACTTAACTCACTGGATGGTAAATTAGTTCAAGCGAACAGCACAATTAGAGAAACTGAAAGAGAAATGAATTTAGCGCGTCTTGAAAATTACAATGCCCACAATTCATCATCTATAAACGATTGTATTGCTCAGGTTCGTAAAGACATTACTGCAGAAACTGCATGCGGTGAAGATTATGTTCATTGTTTGGATATAACAGGCTTATACTTAAATCGTGACACAGGTGAACCAATTTATTCTCAAAACTTTTACCAACTGGGTAATCAAATATCATTAGACGGCAACGTTTTAACAAATGCGACGAATCGCTTAATCGTTGCAGAATTAAATAATAAAAAAATTTATGCGGAACGCGGATTAGAAACCTGTCGCGATATCGCAGATGAGGTATGGGACGAATTTATGCGCCAAGCAATCGTAGAAATATACCAAGGACAACAATCAAAAATACGTGACGTAAAGAATGAATGTCTGGACGTTGTTAATGCTTGCTATGATGAACAAAGCGAATCGTTAAAAGACTTTAGTAACGTCAAAGAAGAATTATTACTTGGATCCCGTTTAGAATTATCTGAAGAATTATGCAAAGAAAAATTATATGCATGTAGTAACCTATATGGCGATCCTAACACCGATGGATTAGAATTATTACTTACAGCTATGCACGATATCACAGATCAAAAAATTGCGGCAGAATGTAAATCATTGCTTGAAGCTTTTGCAGCAGATATGTGTATGGTTCCAAGTAACGACAGCTTACATTCCTATCCGTACGGATGTCGCGTTTATGCACCAGGAGATGCTATATATGCATCAAAGACCTATTGTAATCAGTTACAATGGAATAACCCAACTGCAACCCCACCATCATCAGGGGGAGATACAACACAAGAAGAAGGATATATTTGTCCGGCAGAAAAACAATTTACTAGCTGTAATCCTGGATATTATATGGCCGTTCAAATTTCTACTAACACATGGGAATATAATGGAACACCTGTTGCCGGCAATAAATGTTTGCCATGTCCCGACAACGCTATATGTGTTGGTGGAACCGCTAAACCAGAAACAAATGAAGAAGAACCAACATACAATGAAGAACTAGATTGTGGTACTGATTATGCGGGAAGTTTATACCAAAAGATAGTCAAATACGCAACGCAAGTATGTGTACGCCCTTCGGACTATGATGCTATTATGGAAGGTGAAAAAGAAATACCTGCAACTGTGTTACAAGATGTAAATGTTGTCATGGATTCTATAAGAGTAGAAATGGCAGAGGCTTTATCTGCGGAGTGTGAGCGTCTTGGTGGAACATGGATAGATTCACAATGGCCAGAAAGTGAATCAACTAAAAAAACGGAGCATGAATTATTTAAGTATTTCTACGATGAAACAGGATCTAACACAAAATGGGGGTATTGCGCAGATCCAACCAGTGTAACGTCCGCAATAGTAGAACCATAATAATATGCATCTTGCCTTAAAAAAATTTTTTTGTTAAAATTAAATCAATAAGAGAAAAAGATGAAAAATACATTAGCATTTTCAATATTTTGTATAACATTTATGTCAGGTGCATTTGCAGCACCCCTTGAATGGTGGCAACAAGAAACAGTCTGCAAATTGGATCCCACAGAATGTTATTCAACAATGGGTGTTGGTTATGATCGGGAATTGTGGGACAGTTCAACGGGATGCTGGGGTATGAAAATGATTTGCCCAGAAGCTTTAACAACAGGCGATTATATTCCAGTTCCGGTCGGACGAGAAGACATATCAAAAGGGACAAATATAAACAAAGACTTTGATACAAATGTATTAAATGGTGATTGTTTTGGCGTAAGAAAAACTACCGACAATGGTACTATGGCATCTGTAGACGGAAAATATGTAAGAATTTGGTGCAACGGTATTTTAGATAACGTTGACGAATATTTAGAAAACGGTGAAATTACTTACGGTGCGCAACCGACTTGTACAGAGTTGGCAGAATACGGTTATGTTGCCACAGCAAACGGAAAATGTTACGGAAAATATTACGATCAATCTCAATATTACATAGAATGCAATGGTAATGATACGGTTCCAAGTCGTATAATCGTATTAAATGGTGCAGATTATACAGCATCATCTAGTAACGCACCAACAGACAGTTCTGCTGCTTCCAAAATATTTGACTCTATGCAATCCATATCTGAATCACAAAGGAAGATATACTTTAAAAATAATTAAAAACACCCCTATAAAAAAGGGGTATTTTTTTACTAAAAATTATATTTAAATTTTATCGTGCCAGTTTGAGAAGTATAATCTGACCGCAGGTCTAAACCATAATTTACAGAGAACTCCCATTCATTATAAACTGCGGATAAACCTATACCAAACTCTCCCCCGAACAAAGAAAGTTTATCGCCAGAAATAACATATGGACTGCCACCAGGAATAGTAACTGTAGCAATCGCGTCATCAGAAATGAAATCATACGTTGCAGCTGCATAAATTTCTGGTTTTATGTATAGCCGCCCTTCCGTTTCAATTGAAAAAGCATACCGCATTCCAACAACCCCCGTCATATAATTTGTATCTAAACCCTCAACATCTGCGAAACCGTTTTTATATTCATCTTGAGAAATATGTAAATATCGAACTCCTAACTCAGGTGTTAATCCATTAATAATATTATAACCGGTAATAATCTGCCCACCAAAAGTATCTACATCATATTGTGGGTTAAAAATCATTCCAAAAGCTGTCATATTTTCTTCATAATTAGACATCGTATAATCTAACGTTGCCGCCACATACCATTTTGATGGTTTATACTGAGCATACAGGAACATAGTATTACTATTAATATCTATTGCACGCGTGTCAGAATCTATATTCGCCTCATTTTTCATATACCCAATACCAAACGTATATTTTTTAGCGATCAGTGTATCCAAACCAACAGCAACTCCATTTATATCACCTGAAAAAATATCAGAATATTTTGTTCTATTCATCAAACCTTGTGCCCAAAAACCATATCCAATATTAATATCCCCCCCATTACGTCCAATGCTTCCGCCATTCATTCTGGAAGACGCCAAAGCAAATATCTGATTTTGAATTGATACAGCCATAGATTGAGTGACAGGCGCTTCTTCATTTACAAGCTTTGACGATTCGTTTTCAAGATATTCTGTATTACCAGCTAATAATTCGGATTGTGCTGTTAAAGAAGCGATATTCATCGAATAATCAGAACTATTTGCTAAACCAACCATTACTAATGCGACCTCATATGACACACCTGCATCAGCAACAATTTCATCTACTGATTTTGTTTTAACAATTATATTCGTCCCTTCTATAGAAAGATTATATATCGATTCGTTATAATCAATATTATTAAGACTTAACGTCGTTCCAAAATCATATGTTCCAGTTGCACCCAGTGTTAAATCAAATTTTCCATTTTCCCCAACATTGATTGTACCTACATCAATTTTACCGAATGATTCCTCATTAACGATAGAGGCAGACAATGTTCCATCTAAATTTAATATTCCTTGCTGTAGTGTTGTTGCCCCGATACTTAATGTTGCCCCGTTATCAACATCTAATGTGCCTGTTCCTGATATTCCCCCACTAATCGTTGTTGTTCCATCTGCTATTATTATTGTTCCATCGTTATAAATATCGTTTGCACTTCCATCCGCAAAGTTACTAGAAAAAGAATTTTTACCGTTAAAAGTAATTCTTGCAGTTTTATCATTAAAAATTGCCCCCCCTAAACTTCCGGCACGATTTCCAACAAAAGACGAATCGGAAATCGATTCGATTATACCAGCATTAGAAATTGCCCCGCCATTTTTTACGTCACCAGTCAAAGCATAATTACTATTAAAAGAAGAAGAACTAATTGTACCTATACGACCAAATGTATCATTAAAAACTGCTCCACCATCACTTGCAGTATTACTTATAAAGGCTATAGTTCCAATATTATTTATCATCCCTTGATTATTAATTGCCCCACCTTGACCTGTTCCCGCAGAATTTTCAATGAAAGAGGCCTTTGTTATGGTATTAATTACGCCGCCGCCCACACTATCAGTCGAATTAGAATTAAAAATTACACCGCCAGAATTACTATGATTACGTTGAAATAACGCAAGAGAAATTTCATTAATGCGTCCTGTATCTGAGTTATAAATTGCACCGCCATAACCAGCCGAATTTGCACCAAATACAGAATTCACTTTTGAGCTGACTACTGAAGTAATCCCTTCATTATAAATCACGCCCCCCATGTTTCCGATATTATTTTTAAAGGCCGCCGGCCCCGTAACATTAAGAGTACCACTGACAGATACAACTGCGCCATTTAAGGACTCATCTTGATATTCCGTATAATCACCATCTGTTATATTATAGTTTTCCCCCGCTTTGACAATAATCTGCTCAGAGGCAAACGTAGAAAAAGGAAGAAATAACAAACAAAAAACAACATTTTTTAATAAATTATCAGCCATACTATATAGGGACATACCTTCTCCTTTTTATAATAACTCCTGTTAATGAAGCGTATCATAGCAAGAAGAATATTCAATAAAAATAGTTGTTTTTTCTTAAGTATTAAAATGCTTATCGTATAAAAAATAATTGCAAAAGCGCAAATCGCAATATATATACCCTTTTAATATAAATTTAGTTTACATAACCAAATTATTTTAATTTATAAAAACTTCATTTTGATTATTATATTGAAATGCGTTTTTTTTATGATAGCATGGTTCCTTGTCTAATCGTTCAGTGTTTCTGTAGCAAAACATCAAGCTTGTTTATGGGCTGATTAAGGTTACTTTCTTGGTTCTGAACAAAGATTAAAAATATAGTTGAATATAAATAAAACTTTATTTTATATCGCCAGTTCTGCGATTAATTTACAAAAAGGTAAAACAAATGAATGATTCAACAAATAGTTTCTCGTTCTCATCAGATTTTAGAATAGATATATTATGTGTTGACGATAAAGATTGCATAGATATAGAATATCCTGCGTGTGATATATCAAAACCTGATTGGTTTCAAAATAACGGAGAAGGGTTTATTCTTGTCGGGAAAAAAGAAGAAGAAACATTTACAATCAAAGTCCATAAAAAATGTAAGCTACGTATAAGTTTTAGAAGTCCTGATGTCAGAATACAGAAAACACGAGTACCTTTACAAGTTGTTTATAAATCTATCACTGTTGACGGTAAAAAATTAAATACCACCCCTATCATTTGTTGGCACGATGTACCATATATCTACAATTTAGATTGTGACAAACCTGGTAATATTGTTATAGAAATTGTACAAGAGCCATATACTTATACAAAACAAGAATTTATAAATGCATTATTATCTGTTAATTCTAAATATATAGAAGACAGAGTAGATGAGTTTTTCTCTGATTTAAAATTCCAACTCCAAATGAATAAGATAGAAAATTTCTGAAGATTTCGCACAGAAATGCTAAAACTAGATCCAACTAGAAAACAAGAAGCAATAAATAAATATTATGACTTCTTAAATAAGAAAGGCTCTTGGATTTCTCATGGTGCAAAAATTCTTTCAGAACCAATTTTTCCACATGGACTATCTGGAATATTCATTTCTGGGGGTGCTACAATAGGAAGAAATTGCGTTATATTTCAACAGGTTACTATTGGCTCTAATACTCTATCCGACTCATCATCTCAAGGTGCTCCAACAATAGGAGATAATGTCTATATTGGTGCTGGTGCAAAAATTATAGGAAAAGTTACTGTTGGTAATAATGTTAGAATTGGTGCAAATGCAGTGGTTGTAACGGATGTTCCCGATAATTCTGTTGTTGTAATGAATAAGCCGCGTATAATACGAAAGGAAAATATGGATAATAAGTTTTACAATATTGTTAATGGTGTCTACGGTTATCATATTGACGGGAAGTTTTTTCCTGTAGATAAATAACTTATATAAAAGCCTCTTATATCGTATAAAAAATAATTGCAAAAGCGCAAATCGCAATATATAATGGGGCGCACATTGGGGCATAGTTTAATGGTAGAACTCCGGACTCTGACTCCGTCAGTGTTGGTTCGAATCCAGCTGCCCCAACCAAAAATTTAATCGCCATTATGGCGATTTTAATTTTTTTATATCATTCAAGCACAAGCAAATGTAAAGCGTCACAAATGTCCCATATAATAAATTATGAATTAATAAACTTGCACTAAATATTGTACCATAGTATAATGAATATGATAAACACTTATCTATCAATTTCTATCATTAGATTTTAATTATGAAAAAACGTTTTTTAATATTATCACTTTCATTCCTAACTGCATGTGGTGGCGGTTCTGGTGGTGGCGATTACACTAAACCAGGGGAAATACTTACACCGGAACAACGCTTAGCTGCAGAAAGTAACGCTTATATAACTGGTATGAAATCACATATCATTGTGGGGGGAGATGACGAAACAGTTAACCCGAACATACGTGCCACAACCTCTGGTGGTCACGGTAACGGAAAATTGTATGATCTGGAAAATGTTATATTTCAATCCGCAGATAAAGAGTTCAGTACCCCAGACGAAGATTTTACAATGACATTTATCACAGATGAAAATGGCAAGATCATCGCTGTCAAATCTATGGATGATGGAAGCGTTGATGTTTTTGAGCGTCATGATGACAAAAGCAACCGTTTTGACAGTCCAACAGAAGAAATTCATGCACGTGTAAACCTGATTGGCAAACAATTAGGGCTTTCATATTCTGATTTTGGTTTTGTACAAGTATACGAAGACTCAGCCCCTGATAACCATATGTTCATAATGCCGATTGCTGGTGGTTATCAAGAGAAGTTGGTTAAAGCCGAGGAATTAACACAAGATGCAACATTTCATGGCATTGCAGTCGGATCCGTTGGCGAAGCCAACTCTACCATAGAAGGCGAACGTCTTGATCTGTATGACAGCAATGCGGAATTAGTGTTTAACAAAGATACAGGAACAGAAACACTGACTGCTGATTTTACAGGTAAAAGCCATCAAAATGACCCTTGGTATAAGATTGTTGCAACGCGCTATGATGATGGAAATGCACAAATTGTATTTACAGACGGAACAAACATTGAAAACGAACGTTTTATGTTACGTAAAGATGGTCAAACAGTTGAAAATTTTGATTCTGGGAAAGTTATAAATGACAGCTCTGAACATAGGCTAAGCGTCAATTTTGAATATTTTGGAGATAACAAAACAGCCCAGGAATCAACCGGAATTATCTATTTTCAACAGTCCGAAACACAAGATCCATCACAAGACCCTAATAGGGTTGAATTTTACATGGGCTTTGGAGGAGTAGTAAAGAAATAAAAAAGAGAATTAAATATGATTGATAAAAAACTAAAAAGCATAATTATAATTGCATTAGCATTTATATTGGCTGGTTTTTTCCCAGGATATTTTTATTACACTTCACATATTAATAACAGAACTGTTACGGTAAAAGGCTTAGCGGAAATGGATGTAAAAGCCGACCTAGCCTTTTGGAAAATAAAATTCAAAACAACAGGCAGTGACCTTTTTGCGGCCCAACAAAAGCTGAATACTGATTTGAACCTGATTACTAATTTTCTTAAAGAACAAGGTTTTACCGACGCAGAATTTTCAGTTGATCGAATCAATACAAATGATTTAATGACGGATCCATATCGTTCTTCTCAACCAATTGATTCTAGATATATATTAGATCAAACAATTACTGTGCGTACGCAAAATGTAGACTTGGTAGAATCCACTTTAAGTAAAATTGGTTCACTGGTTGCACAGGGGGTAATTTTTGATAATCAAAGTTATATGTCACCTGTTTCTTATTTATTTACAGGCTTAAATGAAATAAAACCGGCAATGCTAGAAGAGGCAACGAAAAACGCAAGATTAGCAGCAGAACAATTTGCAGAAAGTTCTGACAGTAAAGTTGGAAACATAAAAACAGCGAATCAAGGTGTCTTTTCTGTGTTACCTCGCGAACAACTTCCTGGTACAAATGAAAGTGAACAAATAAATAAAACAGTCCGAGTTGTTTCAACTATTGTTTATTATCTAAATTAAAAGACCGCCAAAGGCGGTTTTTTATTTACATCATTTTTGACAGACATCTTTCCTGTAGAATTATTTTTACGGTTTTATAATAATAACATACATGGAAGGGAGAAAATTATTTTCTGCGCTGGCTATAATACTTAGCACACTTTGCGCAAACGGGGCTAATGCCTGTACAGGTATTACCCTGAAATCTAAAGATAACGGTGTCGTTACAGCTCGCACAATTGAATGGGGCGAATCGGCGATGGAAAATTTGTACACAATTGTTCCACGCGGATACATCCAGCAATCTATGTTACCAAACGGTGAAACTGGTGGTATGACGTTTTCAAGTATGTACGGATATGTTGGCCTAGCAGTTGTAGAACCTGGCTGGGTAGTTGACGGCATGAACGAGGCTGGATTATCTGCGGGATTATTTTATTTTCCAGGATACGGTCAATACCCGGAATATAATCCAGAATATAAATCAAATACAATATCCGACTTCCAATTAGTATCTTGGATTTTATCTAGATTTTCAACTGTCGATCAGGTTAAAGCAGCAATAAAAAACATACGTGTAACCAGCATAGACCCGCGTGCCTCTACTGCCCATTGGCGAGTAACTGAACCATCTGGGAAACAAATAATAATTGAATTCGTTAACGGTAAAGCCAATGTATATGATAGTGAACTGGGGGTATTAACCAATTCCCCAGAATACCCATGGCAATTAAAAAATCTTAATAATTATGTAAACCTTGCTCCGGGTACCGCAGGCCCAATAACATTTGGCAATATAAAACTAGCCGCTTTTGGTGCCGGTTCTGGGTTACTTGGTCTGCCTGGGGACTTTACCCCACCGTCACGCTTTGTACGTGCATCTTTCTTGCAAACATATTCCATTGAACAAGAAACTTCTTACGATTCGGTTTTACAAGCTTTTCATATTCTAAATAATTTTGACGTGCCTTTGGGAACAGAATTTCCTGTTGGTAAAGCACCTGTTAATATGCCTTCTGCTACACAGTGGACAATCGCGACGGACACACATGACAGAATTGTATATTACCACACAATGTATAACCGTACATTACGTTCAATAGATTTGAATAAAATAGATTTTTCAACTATCTCATTTCAATCTTATCCTCTGGACGAAACAAAAACAGAAACGATTATTCCGGCACGAATAACCATGTAATAAAAAATATTACGGGCTTTTAAAAATAAAGGTGTATAATACTCTTTGAATTTATATAAATTTAAAGGAGTAATTGTCATGAAAATAAAACCGTTTGCTGGTGTTCGTCCACCAAAAGAACTTGCTGCAGAAGTTGCATCACGCCCATATGATGTTTTAAATTCTGTAGAAGCAAAAGCTGAAGCCGGTGAAAAATCTTTATTGCACATAATTAAACCAGAAATAGACTTTGACCCGATTGCCGATGAACACAGTCAACCGGTTTATGATAAAGCTGTCGAAAATTTTAAATTATGGCAAAAACGTGGTTGGTTGATTCAAGACGACAAAGAAATGTATTATATTTACGCCCAAACAATGGACGGGCGCACACAATATGGTCTGGTCGCTGCTGCTAATGTTGATGATTATATGACAGGGAAAATAAAAAAGCATGAACTTACCCGTAAAGATAAAGAAGAAGACCGTATGATTCATGTTCGTATTCAAGACGCAAATATTGAACCTGTTTTCTTCGCTTACCCGGACGTTGATGAAATGAACGAAATCGTTTCTGATTACGTAAAAAATCACAAACCAGAATACGATTTTGTTGCACCAGATGGTTTTGGTCACACTTTCTGGAAAATAGAAGACGACAAAATCAACGCTCGCATAACAGAAATCTTTAAAGATATTCCTGCCATGTACGTTGCGGACGGGCATCACAGAACTGCAGCGGCAGCATTAGTCGGCGCAGAAAAACGTAATGCTAATCCTAATCATACAGGAAACGAAGAATATAATTATTTCCTTGCTGTAATATTCCCAGAAAGCCAACTAAAAGTTATCGACTATAACCGCGTTGTGAAAGATTTAAATGGATTAACACCAGAAGAATTTTTAAATAAATTACGCGAATCATTCGACGTTGTTGAAATGGGTACAGAAATATATAAACCAAATAAATTACATAATTTCGGAATGTATTTAGATGGTAAATGGTATTCATTAACCGCAAAATCCGGTACATACAATGATAGTGATCCGATTGGCGTACTGGATGTAACAGTATTATCCAACCTAGTATTTGATAAAATATTAAACTTGGGTGATTTACGTACCAGCAAACGTATAGACTTTGTTGGTGGAATTCGCGGACTTGGTGAATTACAGAAACGCGTAGATTCTGGTGAAATGGCGGTTGCATTTGCGCTATACCCAGTTACCATGCGACAAATAATTGATATCGCAGATACAGGAAATATCATGCCACCAAAAACAACTTGGTTTGAACCTAAATTACGTAGTGGTTTGGTAATTCATAAACTTTCATAAAAAACGCCCATTTGGGCGTTTTTTTATTTTGCAAAGAATCTATTAAATACTTTTTCGTTTACTTTTATCGGATACTCACGAATCAGAAAAGCGTTATAATCATCAACGATTGTTTTATTTATAGACTTTTCCATTTCTTTACGTATATCCGACATTTTTTTCTCGTCTGCTTTCGGTAGAATTTCTTTTTCTATATGCAAAACGTAAAAAGAATTCTGACCATTAACAATAGAGTTATTCCCAATTTCAGAATTAAAAGTCGCACTTAACACATCTAATGGCGCACCAGAAGCGCGCGTTACAGTTGCAGATTTTTTACCAACTAACTTACCATCTTTATTCAAATCAACCAACAACTCATTCGCACGAACATAAGCTTGCTTACGCTGTTCAGAACGTTTCCAATCGTTTACTAGATTTTTCTTTACAGCATCAAACTCTGCATTATGAGAAGGAATAACCTTATCAACGCGAACTATGACGAAACCCTTTTTAGTTTCTATCAATTCACTTTCTAAGCCCTCTTCCATATCGAAGATACGTTTCATCATGTTATCAGTTAAAATCTCATCAACGGGACGATTTGCTGTTCCGAAAGTTCCCAAAG
This sequence comes from uncultured Alphaproteobacteria bacterium, assembly GCA_944390835.1. GTDB lineage: Bacteria > Pseudomonadota > Alphaproteobacteria > Rs-D84 > Rs-D84 > Enterousia. The sequence goes on from CALXQT010000023.1 coordinate 17,130, forward strand.
AAACATACTTTGCTTTATGTCGAGATGCCGCGTCTGACATAGATTCACCAGCAATTATATCATCTTCAACTAAAATAGCCTGATCATACGCTTCATCATAACTATCTGGTTTATCCATATCTGCCGGTATCAAAACGTAAGACACTGTACGCTGTTCCGGTATAACATGAGGGTTCTGCGCATAAAAGGTACGCAACTGTTCATCCGTTGGATCAGAAACTTTAAAATCAGAAAAATCAACTGTTACATAATCTATCTGACGCTGACTATAACGTGCATCATAGGCCGCCTCGACAGCAAAGTCTGGAACAGTTACTGGAATTGACATTGCCCCCAAAACATAACCGCGTAAAACCTGACGGCGTAAAACATCTGCAAAAGAAGCCTCGCTATAACCACTATTGGCTAAAACATTATCAAACATATATGTAGAAAATTGACCGTCTATTTGAAATTCTGGGAAATCACGAATTTCACGTGCTATCTGGGCATCAGAAACAACAAAACCTAAATCAGCAGCCCTATTATCTGCCATAGCCTGCGTAGTTAACGTAGACATAACTTTGTCATTTAATGCCTGGGTCAAAGCGGGATCCGCATAAGTAGCCCTTTGTTGTTCACGCGACATTGAAGCCAATTGACGATTTTTTTCCAAACTGAATTGTTGCATTGTAACTTCAGATTTACCGACACGAACCAATGTTGTATCACCTGCCACGTTACTAAAGATCCACTCAGCAACACCCCAACCAACGAAAGAAAAAGCCAATATACCAATTAAAATCTTTGCAACTGGTTTATCCGCTGCATTACGTAAATATTCTAGCATTTAATCCCCTTTTGCGATACCATAGCAAAACGATAGCGAAAAAATCAATCAAAATAAAGGGGAAAAACAATGAAAATTATTGCAGGTAACTGGAAAATGAACGGCACACGAGCGAACTTGATTGATATGGTTACTGCCTTACAAAAAGTGGATACAGAAAATAACGTTATTTTATGCGTACCTTATACTATGTTGGGGGTCAAAAGTGACCGTAATATATCACTGGGGGCACAAGATGTAAGTGCGCACGATCATGGAGCATATACCGGCGAAGTATCCGCTTCAATGATTGCCGACAGCGGTGCGAAATATGTAATTGTCGGTCACAGCGAGCGCCGACAATATCATAACGAAACAAATGACACGGTACGTCAAAAAGCGGCTGCCGCACTATCTGCCGGTTTAACACCGATTATATGTGTTGGTGAAACTATGGAAGAAAAACAAGCCGGAAAAACAATGGAAATAATAGAATCTGGTGTTCGGGAATCAATCCCAAATGATATAGATAAAAACATAATAGTTGCATATGAACCTCGCTGGGCCATTGGTGCCGGGTTAACGCCAACATCAGAAGAAATCGCCGAAGCACATAAATTAATTGCAGATACATTAACTGCCATGGGGTTATCTGGAACCCCTGTCCTATACGGTGCCAGCGTAAAAGGGTCAAACGCAGCAGAAATAATGTCTATTGAAAATGTTGACGGTGTATTGGTTGGTGGCGCCTCCTTGAAACCTGACGATTTTATACCTATAATAACCAGCGTAAAATAAGGATATAGTAACACACGGGGGTGTCATCCGCCACCCCCACGGTAAGATAGGTGTAAATATGGACGAAAAAAAAGAAGTAAAAATAGACGAAGTTTCTGTTTCTGATGTTAACGAAACAGATGTGCTAACTGATATAAATAATACAGAAGCGACACCAGAAACAGACACAGAAGTAGAGAAACTTAATAAACAACTTACAGATTTAACTGATAAATATTTACGCACAGCCGCAGAATTGGAAAACACACGCCGTCGTGCAGCATTAGATGTTGAATCCAGCGCACGCAACCGAGCAATGTCTGTCGCTAAAAAATTTTTACCAGTTATGGACGCAATAGAAGCAGCATTAAAACATTCACCAAAAGATGAAGGCATAAAATCTATGGCTTTGGCAATGAATGATGCTTTTGCTCAAATTGGCATAACAAAAATCGAATCGGTCGGGCAAATTTTAAATCCGATGTTTCATAATGCAATACAGGCAATAGATGCACCAGCAGACGCAAAAAATAAAACTGCGCCAAACACAATAATCGAAGAATTACAACCTGGATATATGTTTGGAGACACAGTAATGCGAACAGCTATGGTTGTTGTAAGCAAATAAGAAACGCCCCAAAAGGGCGTTTTCATTTAATACGAAAGTATATCCTTATTTTACTCGCCCCCCCTTCATCTGTACATAAATGGTTTTAATACGAGATTGTAATTCTTCTGGCTTCATTACGATTGAACTGTTTATAGCCCCTATGAAAGCCATATTCTGTGAATTTTTCTTCAATTTGCTGTCCAGTATACGCAAAGACTCATAAGGTTCGCAATAATACCTACTTTCGTGGTTGTTAATATTTACCCCATTTCGCAAGAATAAATGCTTTGCAATATCTATGTGTCCCTCATCATGAGGAAAATAATAATAATAACTCTTTCCATTACGAGCCCGAAGATACAAAGAATCTCTACATAATGCAGATAATAATTTTGCATCCTCAACAGGATTGGCAAATTTTGAACTATATGCTGGCGCAAAATAATCTTTTATTGTTTCAAAAAACTTCATATCTTAACCTTTTTTGTTTTTGTCAACTTATATTATACCATAAAAAAATTTATCAAGTGCATTAAGATAAAAAAAACACCCTGCAGGTTTAACTACAGGGTGACGCCGGACGAATTTCTTTTTTTATTAAATACCTAAACGATGGCTTAATTTCATCATAAATATAGATTCATTACCAAACTCATCTGTATTATTTGGGTTTACGCGATATATAAATCCAATTGCACCATCTGTAAACTCACCAAAATTATGACGATAAGAACCAGTAAAACGTACTTCTCTATTTTCAGGACGTAAGCTTACGCTTTCTATATGCATATTTGTAATGGCCAAATCATATTTACCGTCGCCAAGATCTACGATTTCATAGTCTGCATACGGATATTGTAATACTCCGCCGCTGACAGTCAAAGGTTGTGCAACACTGAAACTGAAATTACCAGCATCAAGACCAAGTGCAAAAGCGTTTGAATCAATATCAGAAATACCAAGTATAAACTGCCCTTCTGCCTCTGTTGTTGTACGTGCAAAAGTAGAACGTAATTTCATTGTAAGTTTTTCTATAGGACTATAGCGGAATTCTGTATCAACATACATAGTTTTCCCGTTCCCCATATCTAACAAACCACCAGTTTGCGCCCCCAATAAAGTATTTGTCTCATAGGCCGCACCAACAGATGCAGAGAAACCAAATTTATCACCCTGCCAATTAACATCAGATTGTGCTCCCTGCATCATGCCTAAACGTGCCGGCAGATATTGCGAAGATACAGTCGGATCATTATCCAGCATGGTTTCATCTGTTATAGCACCAGAATAAGCCCGTCCACCAAAAGACCAACGCCCCATATTATAAACTATATCCGATGTAATCGCATTTGAAGTTAACCCCAAGATCGGGTTAGACATACCGTCAAATCTGGATGCACCGTCTGTAAAATGCCGTTGATAACCAGCCGCAAAATTCCAGTTACCTGAAGTATAATCTAATTTCATAGTATCTAAACCATTTAAATTATCAACATATGGTTTTTCAGACAACGACATTGAGAAACCAAAATTTCCGAATTGTACACGATCTGGCGCATCGTTACGGGTTTTAAACTCACCCAAAACATCACCCATATATAAGCCACGTTTACTTGACGCACCCAACGCAAATTCGTTTTTCCACACACGAGGCATAGACATTTCACCGTCTATACTTTCCAATATATCATAAAACGGTGCACTGATAGTGGCTGTTGATGGACTAAATACAGAAGAAGCCCTGAACATTGTATTTGTTGCAGCCCGCCAATAAGCATCACCATTGGAAGAAACAATATTATTGCCGTCATAAAAATAAATACTTTTTCCAGGAGTCATCGCACGTTCAAGATTTATCATGCCATAACCATAGACTTCTGCAAAAGCATCTAAATACGCCTGCCCTGTTAGTTGATCTGCATTATAGTCCAACGGCAAAGAATACATAGCTTTCAGATATGTAACTAGTGTATCTACTGTAAATGCGGTACCAGAATCATTAGTTCCCAAGAACGGACCATCCGCAGTCAAAGCCATCAATGTAAAGATGTTATTGCTATTCATGTAAGGGAAAGCCCCTTTTAAAGAAGCAACCGCACCTGCAGCAGACGCCGTAGCCATTTCAGCCGTCGGACCAGCAGCCGAGAAACACCATGGATCAACACCATTTATACCAAGTCCAGCAATACCACACTTACGTGACATATACTGATTACCCTCGCTATCTTGCCACATAGATAAAAACAATGGTCCGTATGACGTTCCTGTACCATTACCATAATCTTCAATACTATCTGCAGCACTGGTTCCTTTAGAATTCTGGACCGCTACTACTGTCATAAACATATGTTCTAGATTATTATCATATATAGCAGGTGCATAGTTCTCAAACGTTGCGCTTAAAACCTCTGTTGTTTTATTTTCACCAACACCATAAGCAAATTCCCCCGCAGGATTTACAATTATTGGTAATACCGACCCATTACTGTAACTGCCAAAAAGTTGATTTGCTAAAATTCCCTGGTCGTTATCACTATCGTTATCATAATAATGATTTATTACGCTTTGAAAACCTAAAGCCTCGTCATCAAAAGAAGATATAGCATTTTTTATTCCTTGTACATTTATATAAGATATATTTCTTGAATCTGGATTTAATGATGCGTTTGCTATAACCGCCGACCCATTGGTTCGTGCTGTATATAACGCCTCATAATTTTTAACATCAGCTTCTTCCCATGTTTTTTGTGTATATATATTATTATCATTTATAACATACACAGCATCAGGTTTATTACCACCAGTAGTATTAACATAATAATAACCATCTGTTCCCTGATAAATTGCTATATCAGAAACGTCATCGCAACTTTCCCCGGAACAAGTTCCTTTTAACAAATTACTTCCCGCTGCAATTTTAAACGTTGTATCACCGATTGTAATAGTTGGGTTTGTAACGCCAGCATCATCCAATGCAGAAGATATAGTATATGTTACACCGTTTAAGGTTATAGTATCCCCTGTATCGATAGCACCAGCAGTTCCCGCGACACCAGAATCTGTTAAAGTTCCAACGGAAGCACCATCTGTTGGATTTGTAACATCAACCCACTCACCGCCACCGCCTGTTCTATATATAGCAAGTTGACCGTTTGGCGCGAAACCATACATATCACCTGTTGCACGTCCTCCGGCTTCCCAGCCACCGATAATTTTTGCTGGCGCAGTTTCCATTACTGTTGCAAAAGGGTTCATTGCTGTACCGCTACCCGAGAAGTCAAAACCAGCAATTTCTGTTCCAAAATTATTGCCCGAAGGACTATTAAAATTCGCATATTTATCCGAAGCATATGTATTAGATGTAGCAGAAGCAGAATCAGACCACGTAATCCCTGTAGAAGTACGCGCTGCGGACCCTGTAGGGTTAATACCATTTGCAGTGATAATAGAAGTTAAAATTGGTTTTCCGCCACCTGTTGAATTTAAGACTTTGATCGGTGCATACGCATTATCTGCGTTACGAAAAGTAGTCTGCCCCATATACCCATTTGCGAAAGCGGAATACCCATGCATTATCAATAAATAATTCTGCAATGGAACGCTTATCCCATCTACCGCATAATTATTCGTAGGTTGTTCCGTTGGTCGGAAATAATTAAAGTCCAAGGTACGTATACTTGCAGTACCAGCATCACTAGTACTTGGATTCCACTGAGCTAAATTAGATTGATATAAACTTTGATATTCTGATGAGCTAGGATCTAAAACCCCATTAGAAGTTATATAAGCAGGTCCCACAGGTATTGTTAATTTTGCAGTAGCTGTACCATCACCAGAACCGCTTCCACCAGGATTTGTTGGTCTATCGCCACTGGACGAACCACCGTTTTCATTTCCTGGATCTAACCAATCAGTCAATAAAAAAAGTCCACCTACAACAACGGCGGCACCCGCCGCCGCCAAAGAAATCGTATGGGCGGAGGATAATCCGCTGAACAGCCCCCCACTGCTCTGTGGCGTAGTTCGAGACTCATACTGCTTTATCTGTCTATCGCACTGAGATGCATCTGCACCATACATCTGCAAAATTTGTGCTGCACGAATATCATTATTCATCAGTGCAGTACATACCAAAGATAACCCTGTGCTATCGACATAATTTACATTTGCACCATTATTTATCAAAGCTTGAACCTGTTGAATGTCAGCGTTTTTCGCCGCAGATAATAATTGCGCAGCAATCATAAATTCGCTATTTGTTGCCGTTGCCGCAAACGAGCCAGCAGGAACTAAAAATAGTGCTAATAGTAATAATCTGATATATTTCATAAACAATTCTCTCTATGCAGAATATTTTAACATACTTCCAAATTATATGTCTAGAAAAAACTTTCCATAAAAAATACCTCGCCTAAATAAGTACGAGGTATTTTTTAACTTTTAAGATATTCTTATTAATAAGTACGCGTTGTCACACGTCTTATAATGATAATGCGCTTATTTTGCAATTGCTTCAAAGAATCAATTGTGCGGCTATTATCATTAATCGTAACTGTACCGCCATTATTTACAACGATATTTCCATCGTTAACAGCCCCATTGCCCAACGTGATGTTCGTATCATTGCCATTAGAACCCTCGTTCTGAACAATTATATTTTTGTTATTTCTGGAAGCATCTTCCATATTTATCTTTGTCACGTTGCCATCAGAAGGTCTCTGAACAGGTTTCGGGCTAACCGGTTTTGGAGATACGGGTACAGGTCTTACTGTGACCGGTTTTGTCGGATTAGGTTTCTTTTTAGATTTTTGACAATCACTTAATCCTTTTTTATAAAAATCTGTTGAATCGCGCCACATATCAACGGAATCCTGCAACATGCTGACTGAATCACGATACATGTCAATCGTATCGCGCAATTCACGATTTTTACCATCAAGAACCTTTATTACAGTTCTTGCATTTACAATTTCTTTACGAGCGTTTTCTATTTCCTTACCAACTTTGTTATCTGAACAACTTTTGGTACCCAAAACAGAAATTGCTACTATTAAAATAACTGGCACTCCAAAATAAACAGCCCTTTTCCAATTCATTTTAAATCCCTTTACTTGGTTTTACACGTTTTAATGTAGGACAAAAACGCACTTTTGTCAAGTAGAAAGCGCAAAAAATCTTTTTTAAACGCTTGCGTGTATTTTCTCTTTGCAGACAAATTGTTTTTTGATATACTTTTATGAAAGAGAGAAATGAAAAAAAGTATCCTATTTTTTATATGTGGCTTTATTGCCAGCCCTGGGATTTCTGCGGCTGCGACTTGTTCACAAATGAACTTAACGCGTTGCTTAGATTCTGTGTGTGCAATAAATATATCCTCTAACCCTGCGGCTCGTTGTCAATATTGCGGCACTGCCAGTGCGGGAACTCCAAAAACAAGTTCGGGTGGCATGCGCAGCTTATCACTTGGTCAGTCTACAAAATATACTTTAACCGAAGACGAATTAGAAGACGCCCCAACCGATCCTGGGCAGCGATATATTTGGGCAACAGAGCAATGTATTGAAAAGGTTTCTGGTTGTACAGCAGATGATGTATCTGATGTTTACGATGAATTAATTGAACAATCTTGTCGTGCAGCCGGCATAACAGCACAAATGTCTGCAACGATTGCGAATGCGAACAAACAAACGGCAAGTGAGTCTGGATGCTTATCAACGATTCGTGCATGTATGGTTGAGGAAAAGCGTTGCGGTCCAGATTATAGCGCATGCGAGGACGATACAAGTTTTAATAACTTTTTCTCATCCTGCAGTGTTGAAGCCACAGGTTGTGGTGATTATATTGCAAACATTCGTAGCAATTTAATTGCGTCACGTGATACGGCCATTAAAAATGCGGATATTTTGATTACCAGCATTGTAAGTGCTTATCAAAGTGCACGCGAGCAGAAATTATTATCTGCGCAAGAATCATGTAAAAATAATTCTGCCCGTGAAACATGTATAGAAACAATATGCCAAAGAAGCATGCCAAACAAATGTGCGGCGGGTTATGAATCAGAGCGTGCAACCGCGACACTATTCTGCAAGTTTTATGACACAGCCTGTGAGGTACTGGACTAAGCGAATAAAATGATAACGAAGCAAAATAATTTTTATGAATCTCGTAAACCTAAAATAGCGTTATGCGCTATGCTGGTTGCTTTATTTGCTTTAGATGCAGGTGCGGCATCAGTTGTTTCTCGTGGGGGCACAACGTCTCGCCCGACTGTATCTTCTTCTACCCGTAGTACTGCTGCACGCATGCCAACGGCAACGACGAATATTTCTGCATTGGAAGAATCTTTATCCACGACAGAAGCGGAAGAGGAAACATCAGAACCAATCATTACAGAACCTGTTGCAGAAGATAAATCTTCTCAATTTGATGGGATATTATCGTCATCTGGTACATCTACTACGGACACATCTGCAGATAATTTAGCCGAAATGATACGTCAGCAGCGAGCACAACTGGACGCACAAGATGCAATAGATACAGCCAACAAGGCCGTCCAATCTGGCAATAGTAATTCATGCGATACGGGGCTGCGTAAATGTATGCAAGAGAAATGCGGTAATGACTTTACGAACTGCAGTGGGGATACGGATACTGCATGGGGTAACAAAATGGACTCATGCCGCCGCGATTTAGATTGTACAGGTGAAGAATACAGGTTATTTGCATCTGAAATAAAATCAGATAGGGATATGAATGCTAGACTGGCGTCTTATAACGCAGTAATAAATTGTGGAAATCAATATAATAATTGCATTATGACAGAATGCGGCGAAACATTCAGTAAATGTTTGGGAAAGACTGCTGGAGACGCAGCAATTGCAAAATGTAAAACGATTGCGGATAACTGTAAAGAACAAGATAGCGGTCTTGCCAGTCGTGCAATGCAGGTATTCGCCAATTTACGTCAAGATGCTGAAGTACAAATTCAAAAAGACGAAGAGCGCTTATATGCCTTGCGCGATCAAATGTCGCAGCAATGCACGACATTGGGTGCGATGTTTGATGAACGTACATTCAGCTGTGTATTTACTGTAAATTTCTACGCCGGGGAAGATTCTACTTTATATGCGTCTAAGAAATTATATGCGGGTGACGTATTTGACTGTACGCCGAATTGGTTTGGTATAGACGTAACCACATTTATGGAAAATGCATATCGTTTGACACGGGAACAAACATCTGCATCATCTGCATTATTGGGTTCTGGTTTAGGTGTTGCAGCGGGTGCGATAACGTCTGGTGCCATAGATCGTGCCATAGATCGTCAAAAAGCCGAGAATGCGTTAAAAGACGCAAAAGACGAACACGAATCAACATATTCGTCATCTAACACAGAGGAAAAATCAAAAGATAACGCTAAAGACACACAAAAAGACACAGAGGAAACAGCGACAACGGGTAAAGACCAAACAAATAATAATAACCAAACAGAATCTACAAACGGAACGCAACAAGCAACAACAAAAGACTCAACAAAATCCGACTCAGAGCAAAAAGTTACAACACGCGTAGCAAAGGGTAGAACTCTTGAGGACGAAGCCAAGAAACAAAAACAACAAGAGAAAGAACAAGAGACCAAAGAATAGTCAAATAGTTTAAACATGAAAAAATATTTAATAAGTATCTTCATAATACTTATTTTACCTACAATGGCAATGTCTGACACGCCAGGTGGATATGGTGGCGGTTCTTCTGGTGGCGGTGGCGCAGGAAGCACTTTTGAAGTAGCACCACAAACAAAAGAAGATCAATCATCAACCATTACTGTTTCTGGAACTGTTAAAACTAATAAGTCAGAACCATTGGTTGGCGCAAATGTTTATCCCAAAAGTAACCCAGCAAACGGGACCGCGAGTAACAAAGATGGAACATTCACAATAAAAAACGTTTCTACAGATGATAAAATTGTTGTATCTTTTACTGGGTACAAAGAACAAACATTATCCCCTTCTGAAAACATGACTATATCTTTAGAAGAGGATCCACAATTAATTGGAGAAGCCATTGTAGTAGCCTGTATTCCTGTCAGTCCCGCAAAATCTTCAGTATATGATATGGGGACACAAAAATGTTATCCAACTGCCTGTGAATCTAGCAGATATATTTTAACAAACAAACGTCAAGTTAAAGTAACCACCTTAGGAACCCCTCATATTTGTACAAATGAAGAAAAATGTCAAAATTTCTGCAAAGAAAAAGATACGTGTAACACGATTGAAATAGGTGACTCATGCGAAGATCAGGTTAATAAAGAATGTAAACCTGAAGATGATCCCAACGCTAAAACAGCAGTGTATACATGGGAAAGTAGCCAACTTATTTGTAAAACACAAGATTGTGTTGATGGATATGAACCAAAAGATGGCAAATGCACCGCAATTTCTGGTAATTGCGACTCTATGCCGCCAAAGGCAGTGTCTGCGCACCGATCTTGGGACTCAGAGGCTGGTAAAGAAGTATGTATTGTTGATAGTTGTGCAGACAAATATCGTCCAAATGACGATAAACAATCTTGCGTTTCAACATTATCAGAAGAAGACTCTGAAGCAAAAATAGCCGAGCTGCAAGAAAATGCCGATGCAATGAAAGAAAAAGAACAATCTACTGCAAATAAACTGCTTGGTGCTGCAAGTATGGGATCTATGGGGATCGGAGGAATGCAGGTTGCTTCTGCTTTGGCAGAACAAAAAGCAGATAACGCAGCCGAACAAGATATGACTGCATATCTAGCAACGTTTAAATGCGATTACGGTCAAGGCATGAATATTCAAGGTGGTGAATCTAATGTCGCACTGCCCGGTGCAAATGTGTTATTACCCTTATATAACGAATATACAACATTGGCGGCGGATTTAAAAACACGTAAAGAAGCCTTGGGGATGACCCCTGGAATTGAATCAGAAGTAATATTAGATGCTGCGACATCTGGTTTATATGACAATGCAGCAACTGGAATAACAGATAGCGCATTTACATCACTATCTCGCGCACTAACAGATGAAAACAGTGACGACGCTGCAGAATGGGCAACACAAAGATCTGACACTGCCTCACAACTTAAAACTGGCGCAATTGTCGCTGGGGCTGGTGCGCTTGTTGGTATAGCTGGGAATCTTTTAATAAACGAAACAGGAAAAGATAAAGTAACAGAACGATCCGATGAAATCATTGCGAAATACGAACCTCTAAGAAACCTGAAAAGTAATGTGGACAAACTACCTAACAATGACTCAAATGCAAAATGTCCTTCAGGTACCACTGGCACATATCCAGAATGTAAATGCAATGACAATAAATATGTTTATACCCTAGAAAATAACTCTTGCACCATCTGCCCAGGGGATAAAGTCTCTATAAATAATATATGTGGTTGTGATAATGGAACATCACCAGGTCCTAATGATAGTTGTTCAATATCAGTTGCACCTAAATGTAACACAAATTCAGAGCACGTAGAAGTTGATCCTGACACCGGAAATTGTTCATGTACAGATGGTTACCAACTGAATGATGACGAATTACCAACCTGTGAATGCCCCACAAACACCCATACATTAAATGAAAATGGTGACTGCGTAATAAAAAATACACAAACGCTTATAGAACAAGCAACAGATCAAATAACACCTGCAATAGAATTACCAACAAATAAGCTTTTTAAATTAAACTCATTTAATTTAACTTCTGACGCAACTACAGCTCTGCAAAGTTTCGCAGCAGAGGTAAAAAGGGTTATGACAGACAATAATTATTGTATTTCTGTTACTGGCTATACAGATAAAAGTGGTACTGATACTACAAATATTACACTATCTAAGAACCGAGCGGATGCAGTAAAACAAGTTTTAGTATCCAATGGAGGAATAAATAGTAATAATATTAAGACACAAGGACTTGGTTCTCAGGGCTGCTCTAAAAAATATGATCCCAATTGTCGTAAAGTCGAAGTAAAAATGTCTTATACAGCCTGCCAATAAATTATATTAACTTTTCCCTTTTTTAAAGTTAGGGGGATTTTTATAACAATTAAATTATAATCATATTAGAAATACAATTTTTACATAACCGTCTATACGATGATAATTCTAAAATATTATTGTACAAAGATATGAATACACAATGCACATAAATATAAACAGAATCATAAGTCTATTTAACAATATTTAAAATAATCCCAACAATAAAAATCCCGCATATATTGCGGGATTGAACACCTTTTTAAAATATTTATTCACATGCACCGTATGACTTTGCAACTGGATAGTTTTCTATACAAATACTACCCGATACAGTACATGCCGTCGGCACTAAAGTAGTTGTTGCCGCACCATCTGGTTTATAATTTATCTGTGCTGTATTACATTGATTTAAATCGATAATTTTTGCACATGTACTGCGCCAAGATGCACAGTCTACTGCTGTACCAGTCGGTGTAATTGTATCTGGCAAATTCAAATTCCACTTAACATAAAAATCTTTCAAAGATTCTATAGAATATGACTTACCATACCCCACTTGTGCCAAACTATCCCCGACATGACAGCTAATATTACTACGTTCTACAAAAGCTGTAATAGCGGTTGCCAAACCACCGGCACCGGCACCAACACCGACACCAATAGCGATACTTTTGCCGATATTTGAATCTTCACCGTTTCTTAACAAGTCCACTATGTCACTAGTAAAGACTTTCTTAAGATCGCTTGTATCAATAGAGCAAGATTTACTACTTGTATCACAGTTATAGGACAACCCATTTAAGTCATATTGATTTAGCAAGGCCGTCAACTCTTCTTGAGTATAGCCTTCACTTATTATAATCAGATCCTCTGTTGTTTCTGTTACTTTCCCTGAAGTTTTTTCCAAACTACTTTCTAACTGCACATAATTATCGTACAATTCAACTATTGCCTCGCATTGATTTTGCGTAATTATATCAGTTGTTGCAGATATGCTTTCAGACAGATATTTACTTATACGCCCAAAACTTGCATCTGTGCGTAATTCTTCGGTTAGCAGCTCACGATGTTTATCGCGGGAACAATCAAATGCACGAGCACCATGACCCGCAATTGCACCAACACCGGCACCAACAACAGCACCACCACCAATGCCAACAACCGCCGCAGTATTCGTTTGATTCATTAATGAAAAACCAAACAAGTCACGGTTACAAGTGAAAGTATCACCTGCTAACTTCCATACCTCTGCTGGTTGATCGTTACCGGCCGCACCGAACAACCAACTATTTTTTATTTGCTTGTCTTTATTATATGCAGCAACACGAATCCAACACTCTGCCGTAGTCGGATCCCAACGAGCATAATGCCCACGCTGACCGTCAACACCATCATTACCATAATTTAAATCGGCACCTTGCGGATTATTTTTTATCAAGATGTTTCCATTTTGACCGTTATAAGCCCCGACACCAATATTATATTCTGCTGTGACGCTGCCAGCATTAGAAACCGCATTAAATGCAGAACCATATGTATTTACGTCTAACAATAAACAAGTATTTTCCGCTTGATTAGGCGTTAAACCTGTTTTACGCAAAACGAGATTATAATAAGCCGGCTGAATTTTACGTGAATTGAAATCAATCCATACATCCGCTGCTGTGCGATAAACATTTGAGCAATTCTTACGAACTTCAACAATACACTTTTCAACCTGAACCGTACATAGGTTCATGCCGTTAATAATAGAGTTACGTAAATCCTCGTTAAACAAATCATTTATGCCATTAGGCAGCGCACCTGTATTTACACAATTTAATACATCATTCATGCAATCATTTACAGTGTACTCAGAATCTTTAACGCCACCGTCTGGACATTCTGATACAGGATTATCAGGCTCATCGGGGTCATCTGGATTGTCAGGATCATCAGGATTATTTGGTGAAACAGATGGTAATGTCGGTGACACATTCCCAACAGTAAAGTTAGGTAATGTCGGCATAGTCGGCATACGCTGAGAAGACGTTGATGTTGTAACACCAGCACGATTTAGTTGTGCAACATTGTTGTAATCTGCACGCCCAGATGGTGTTGCAGCATAAACATTCCCAACAAATGCACATATAACCGCGCCAAATAATGATACACCAAATAAATTACGCCAAGAATGCATAAAAACTCCCCCTTGAATTCTATCTTTAAAATTATACCCTAAAAAGCACATAAAAAAAAGCACTTTTTAGACAACACCTCAATAAAATTTCAAGAAAAATATTGACAAATATTACTAATTGTCTATAATTGTACTAATGATAAACAAAATATTCGATTTTTTTAAAAAGTATAAATATCCTATTATATGGACGGTCTGTTATGCTTTTATAGTTTGGGCGATATTATTTTTTCTATTTAAATTTGATATATTTGTACGACAAAATTGGATAATTCTTTCACATGCTCATTTACGCGGCTTCCCAGGTTTTGTTTTTGGAATATTAATTTTATCTGCGATACCAATATACATTGCAACAACGGCAGTAATAGTTCGTACGAAACAGCCATTATTTACAATAAAATTACCAAAATTTTTGACACCTATCCCTGATGATACGCAATCCTTAGAAGAAACAAATGAAAAATCAGAAAAAGAGATCACAGAGGATAAACCACAGGAACCACAACAACAACCAGAAAAAATAATTCCGACAGAATTACAGTTTGCATTTGCACGAGCACGCACACATATAGGCCCTGCTCCCAAAACAAATTTTGATATCAGCAACATTACATCCTCGCAATTTTCTGCTTCAAAAGAAACTACACCAGAATTGCAATCAGAAACCAGTTTCCCTTTACCTAATGATTTTGACATCGAAAAAGAAGAGATTCAAGCACCTTCTTTTTCACCGGTTTTCTCGGACATAAATTTTGATGAAGCTTCAGAAGCAGATACGCCCTCCCTAATAACAAACGAGGTAGAAACCGAGGTCACAGAAAATCAAGTCGTTACTGAATACCTTATAAAAAAAGCGATAAAATTTACGGTAGAAAAAGATCTAATATTCACAGAACATGATGTAATTGCTTCGCACACAGACCCAGATTTTTGGATAGCGGATAACGAGACATGGTTTGCAGCAGGCAGACATAAAGCCTCACCAATAGACGAACTTTTAGTTGAAAGCAAAAAACGTGGGTTACGTCCAGTATTATATTTAGGTTCAACTAACATTTTAGATATAGAAAGTCGTTGCAACCAATGGTCAGAGTCAGGAATTACAGTAATAAAAGATTTAGAAATTTTAAATATAAATTAAAACTGAATATCTACACACTCTGGCTGACTGGGGCTCGCCCACGATTTACAAGACTTGCTCCCAAAAAAAGGCGTTTTTATAGAATCACAAATTTGTGTAGTAGTACATTTATGGCACACTAATGTGTCCATATTAAAATCTGTTGTTATAGTCTCTCTATAGTTCCATTGCTCATTTTCGAAACGCCCTGATAAGTCAACAGAAGCCTTTATAGACTGAGCTCCTTTATAATCTGCCGTTAACGCACCAACCGTACCGCCAACCAAGGCTGCAGACCCAACTGTTCCAGCAGTTGCCAACGCAGCCGTAACAGCCGTTCCTGTAATAGTTGGGGCCATAACAGTTGTTGTTATACTAACTCCTCCCACAACAACCGTTTTAGCAACAGGAACCAAAGATGCCGAAATTACGGTCCCGATGCCAGCAGTAAAAATGGTTACAACTACTGCCGCCGCGACAATAAGAACAGCTGCAGTAATAATTCCTATAAGGGATTTTGGGGCTTCAGATTTAGCTAGGCCGGACATTTCTGGAATATTTACACATGCTTGGCGAGCCATCTCACGACGAGCATCTTTACCATTTTCGTTTTTAGCCTCCGACATACGCTCCATAATTGTAACATAGTCTTGAGATTGTTGTGTTAAAAGTTCGTCATATTTTTTATAATAATTTTGACGAGCTTTATTTACCGCTAACATAGATATTTTTTTTCTAATCTGTTTTGTTAACTCTGGAAAACGGGGTTCAGCCTGGCCTGAATAAGGCTTTATTCCATCTACTTTTCGTCCGGTCATACAAAATTGAACAGTAGGATCAGATTCAATCATATTAAATATATTTTTTATATTTGATTGTAAAACAGATAATTCAGACGAAACAAACTTTTTCGATGCTTCTGCTTCTTCAATAGAATCTATATTCTTAAAATATTCGTCAACTCCACAAATATTACCATCATCATCAATTGTTACGCCATCCCACCATATTGTTCCTTCTATAACACCAGTTAACGGAGAAACAATACCCAAAGAATTAGAAGTCGCCCCAATTACTCTACCTAATTCCTCATCGGTAACTTGCGAAACATTACTCCTACAATTAGCATATCCAACCTGTTCTCCGTTTTCAAAAGAAATATAATCACAAATTTTATAATCCAAAGAACGCGTTCCTATTTCTTCATCATAAACAAATTTATTACATGTTTCCGTATCACCACATACTTTTATAACTGCTTCATCCAATGCTGTTTGACAATAATCCAACATTTCATTATCTATACTTAAGAATATACCCTGTGCGATATTATAAATTTCATCATAAACTGCCTCACTACGAATATCTGTTTCACCATATACTTGTTGACAACCAACTAAAGTATCATACGGACATAAACGTATAATCGTATCTGTGTCTAAACCAACACATTGGGTATAATCAGAGCCGCATCGGTCTTCTGACTGCAAACATTCTTTTATTTGCGTCGTACACGAATTTACTCTCATTGAAGCCAATCTTGCT
>CALXQT010000024.1 GCA_944390835.1 uncultured Alphaproteobacteria bacterium
TTCATACAAATCATTTCTGTTTGTATTGTATAAACAGAATCAAAAAAATCTTCATCTAGATAATCTGGTGATATTTTAAAAGATATTGCGGCAGCAAATGATTGACGACCATCACCAACGTATTTAATTATACCATTATCTAAAAATTCAACATCATCAACTGTAACAACATTTGATATATCTTGATTACAAACACTTGGTGACGGTTTTGTAATCGGAGATAACATACGACCAAAGAATTTCGCCATATTATCCGAAGAATCATTCTTTAATAATTTTGGTTTGTATGCTGCAAGAATAGACTCTATATAATTACTATATTGATTTAATTTATCCCTAGCATTTGTCCCACCGACAGATAAAACAATATAATAATTGTTTGTAAAAATACGTAATCCCTGAGCCTTCCATTTATCATATATTTTTTGTAAAACAGGTTGATCAAACTCATAATCAGTATTTTCACCAACAGCATCACGTATGGTATAGAATCTTAATACAACATTAGGATCGCGTATTTGATTAAATAATTGTGATCGTAAATCTAAAAATTTTGCTCTTTGTTCTTCATCTTGCATACTAGTTTGAATACCAGATACCCTATACGTGCGAATTATACTACCATCTGTTAGTGTTATTGAATTATCTGTATAAACTGTTTTAAAAGGTAAATATTGAGAATAACTAATATAACCAAATTTTGGAAATATTTTACGTGTTAAAACAGGAATATATATCATTAATATAATAAATACAAAAACCACGACCATAACTAGAATAGTCGAAGTTAAAGGAAATTCTCCGCCAGCAAAATGTTCAAAGAAACTATTCATGTTTTACGCTGCCAATTTTTTAGGTATCCTTTGTTTTAACAACTGTATTTTCGCCGATATAATTTGTCCTAATTGAGGTTCTCGTTTTGAATAAAACGCCAAAATCATATGAACTAAACATACAGAAACCAAAAAATATAGTGGATCAACCCAAGAATTCACCCCATATAAAATCAGTCCCATAACAAAAATAATAATAAAAACAATGAATTGTACAGCAAAATTAATCACCGCTAAAGAATACGGTACATAAAATATACGAGCCGGATTTGCTAATGCTTTTAATACTTGCTGTTTCATTTTTGGATTTTTTACTCCCACCTATTTGTAAAATTATAACAATTTCAACAAATTTCAACAAGTATAAAAAGCATATAAAGAAAATTGTTAAAATTGTTGAAAAAGTCATAATATTTTAACAGTTGATAAAAAATATTAATTTATCAACAAACTACTCAAAAATCTTAAAAAACTAATAAAAAATTGTTGAAAACTTGTTAAAAACATGTGAAAAACGATTTTTAACAATATTAATCCTCCCTATTAAAACAACAAATATTTAATATATCATTTGATTTTTAATAAAAAGCGTTTATAATAGGCCGAATAACAAAGGATTTAGAGATGAAATTTTTAAGTTCATTAAAGGCCTGGAAAAAACGGGGTAATGTAAAACAAATTCGTCGTGGTAAACAGGTTATATTAATAGACCCTAGTAATCCTAAATTAAAAGCGAAACAGGGTTTTAAGAAAAAATAATCATAATATATGATTCCCACTATGTGTGGGTTTTTATTTGATAAAAAAATGAAATCAAAAGACATCTTATATATTATAGATAAATATATAAACAGATATTTGGATGAGAAAAATCCAAAATATGAAACTATATATAGAATTCCTTCTAATGAAGTTGCTTTATTAGGAAGTGATTTTATTCGAGATGACGCATCACGTGTGTTTTTTGTTTTTATAGATTGACACCAAAACAATATGATGATGGTGAGGCGCAACATTTTGCAGACGCTTTTTTTATAAATGGTAATTCTTTAAAAGACGGAAAGTTAAAATTAGAATTAAATATAAATATGCCGGTCAGAGTTGATAAAAACAATATTGTAATAGATAGACCAATGATGGCTGAAATTTTAACTCATGAATTAATGCATGCGTATCGTAAAAAGAAAGAACTAGAAGCCGGGCATTATAAGTGGAGTTTTCCTGGGCTTGAATATATAAAGAGTAAATTTAATAAAGGTAAAAAGAATAAATATACAATGACTCAACGTATGATGTCTTATATTCGTACTATACCAAATCCAAAAACTGACGAAAAAATGATAGAAAAGTTTAAATGGATTGGGTATACAATGGTTGAAGATGAAATGTATGCTAATATTGCAGGAATAGAGACTTTTTTGGCTGCTGGTGGAGACATTAAAAATAGCCGTGGAAAACAACAAGTAGATATTATAAATGAATATTTAAATACTATAAAAAAAACGCGTCTATTAATGATTGGGAAAAATGTATGAAAGACTTTTCATATATTCAAGTTCGAAAAAACGAGACTGTAGATCGTTTTAAAAAACGTTGGATTGTTTATTATAAAGATAGAATTGCTAAGTTTTATGAAAAGGTAGAAAAGTTAGAAAATAAATATAAAGAAAAAATATATAAATAATTTAAATTCTGAAAAAAATAATTCGTTTTTAAAAGATAAAATAATAGAAGTTAGTAGATGATTAAAATAAAGAAAAATCATTTATAAAAGCTTCTTTTAAGGTTTCTTTTACTTCTGTACCGGATAAGCCCGATTCTCTTAAATATTCTATTTGGATCATATTAGGTTGATAAATAGAAGCACTGTGATTTGCTTTTTTTGGAATTGTTGATATTTTTTGCGCTGGGGTAAATTCTATTCGTGCTGTTTTATCTGCCATTGCAGAAAAAGAAATATCAGATGATGTATTAAAAGCTTTTTTGTCTATAACTGCGGTACCTGATATTTTTGATATGCTATTTTTATCAGCTAGCAATTTAGTTTTTATTAGAATACTTGTATCAGATTCATTATGATTTGCCATACAATCAAAACTTAAATTATTTTTATTTTCTAATAAAATATGCCCACGAAAATCAGAATTTTTACCGGCATTTTTGATAAAAATGTTTAAAAAAGCCGGTTTTTTATTTTTTATTTTCATGGTTAGATATACGTGTTGATTTTTAGCCGAAATATTTATATCTAACCGGTTTTTACCGGATATTTCTCCAATATATATAATATGAATAGGTTTTTTATATGTTTTATTAAAATCTGTATTTTTTAACGTCGACAAGTCTGGACAAAAAACACCGTCACGAAAAACAACT
The DNA here is from genome assembly GCA_944390835.1 of uncultured Alphaproteobacteria bacterium. Classification (GTDB taxonomy): domain Bacteria; phylum Pseudomonadota; class Alphaproteobacteria; order Rs-D84; family Rs-D84; genus Enterousia. The sequence continues at coordinate 3,210 of CALXQT010000024.1, forward strand.
GTTTCCGCTGGAAAAGTTTTTATATTGAATTCATCCCACATGTATGACATATTATCAACATTATAGAGGAAATAAATATGGGATTCAATTGCGGAATTGTGGGGTTACCAAATGTTGGTAAATCTACATTGTTTAATGCACTAACACAAAGTGCCGCGGCTGATGCACAAAATTATCCTTTTTGTACGATTGAGCCAAATACAGGACGGGTTATTGTCCCTGATGTAACTTTGCATAAATTAGCGAATGTCGCTAAATCTCAAAAAATCATACCTACTCAACTTGAAATAGTTGATATAGCAGGATTAGTGAAAGGTGCATCTGCTGGTGAAGGTTTGGGTAATAAATTCTTAGGTAATATATTATCAACAGATGCCATAATTCATGTTGTAAGATGTTTTGAAAATGATGACATTGTGCATGTAAACGGTAAAATAGACCCTTTATCAGATATAGATACAATTGAAACAGAATTAATGCTTGCGGATATAGAAAGTCTTGATAAGCAAATGAAAAACCTTGAAAAAAAAGCGCATGGTTTAGATAAAAATGCTATTAAACAACTAGAAAATGCAAAATCCATAAGAGATGGGCTTGCGCGTGGTGTTCCTGCGCGTGATTCTAATATTGATGCTTCACAGTTTAATTTATTAACAGCTAAACCAGTTATATATGTATGTAACGTTGATGAAAATTCTGCTGCAACCGGAAATAAATTTTCTGACGCTGTTAAAGAAAAATACGGTACTACTTCCGCTGTATTGGTTATATCTTCAAAAATAGAAATGGAGATAGCACAAATAGTAGATCCGTCAGAACGTAAAATGTTTTTAGAAGAGTTGGGTTTAAAAGAGTCTGGCTTAGATCAAGTTATAAGAACTGGATATGCAACACTTGGTTTACAAACGTTTTATACAATTGGTCCAAAAGAAGCACACGCATGGACTATTACAAAAGGTATGACAGCACCACAGGCTGCAGGTAAGATTCATACTGATTTCGAAAAAGGTTTTATTCGTGCTGAGATAATCTCTCCGTCTGACTTTATTGAATTAGGTGGAGAGGTTGCCGTTAAAGAAGCTGGTAAAATGCGTCTTGTTGGCAAAGAATATATTATGCAAGAAGGTGATATTTGCCATTTCTTGTTTAATAATTAAAAAGGCCGGTATTTACCGGTCTTTTTATTTTAAAATACTTTCTTGTTTTATAATTTGTGAAATTGAAGTAGAAATAGACATAAGATTAAAATTTTTATCTAAAACAACTTCTCCTTTATGTGGTTTATATAAATCAAATTTATTCTCACAAACATTATATATTATTGGGTCCCAAACTATTTGCTTTTTACCGTTTTCTTCTTTTTGTATACATATTTGAAACCGTTTTAAAGAAGAATGTGTTTTTTGTAACATATTTAATATATCTGATAATTTTACAGGCAACATATTATTAGGTACAAAATAAGATGAAATTTTTGTTTCTCCTACTTTGCGAAAAAGATAAATATATTTTTTATTCATTTTTTATATTGATATAAGAGTATCTATTTTTTGTTGAGCTTCATCTAGTTTTTTATCTATATTTTTTATTTCTTCAATAATATCTTCACCTGATAATAAACGAGAGGTTAAATCCTTTTTTTCAGATTGTAGTTTTTCTATATATTTTTGTAACTTTAGTGAAACTATATATTTTTCTGCTGATTTTTCACCCATATTCATATCTGGTGTGTTTGAATCGAAATCGATACCAAGATTGGCAAGAAAATCACCGTATCTTTCCGCAATTTCTGGATATTTATTTACAATGAAAATAACTGTATTTTTTGTGATGTCGTCTATCTGAGGTAATTCAATATTTATTATTTTCTGTGATGATTTTTTCCATTTATGCCAAGTATTGAATTTTCTAGAATCATATTCATGTTCGTATTCATTACGTAAATCAGAGTCTGTAATTTTTTCTATTTTTTGTTTTAAAAATTTTTCAGCTTGTGTTCGTCCACCTGGTGTAGATACATTAAAACCTGCATTTGCGAGACTCCATAAAAAATCAACCAAAGGTGTTGCCTGATCTATTGTTTTACGCATTGCAGGTTCGCCACTTGTTTTCAAAACATCGTCAGGATCTTTTCCGCCTGTAACAAAAGCAAATTTTACTTCTGATGCATCACGCAAAAAAGGTAAAACAATATCGCATGCACGTGCAGCCGCTTTTTGACCAGCGGCGTCACCATCAAAGCAAAAAATTATATTTCTATTAGATTTACATAATATTGCGATATGATCTTCTGTCAGCGCAGTACCAAGTGGGGCAACTGTTTCAGGAAAACCGTGACATTGCATTTGTATTGCATCTATTTGACCCTCAACCACTATGCTGCGATTGGCGCGATGAATCGCATCACGTGCAAAATTAAAACCGAATATAGTTTTTCTTTTATGAAATAACTCTGTATCACTGGTATTTATATATTTAGGTTCGCTGCCGTCCAGACTGCGACCAGAAAAAGCAACTATTTGATTGTGGGCATTAAATATAGGAAACATTAATTTATCGCGAAAAAAGTCGTACATTCCGAAGTCGCCACGTCTGCACAAACCAGTCGCTAATAAAGCATCTTGTTTAAGATTTATAAATTTATTTGCAATTATATTATTTTTAGGCGCATAACCAATACGATATTTTTTTATCATATCATCTGTAAAACCACGTTTCTTTATATAATTTAAAGCAGTTTCACCTTCTGGTTCGAATAATTTTTTCTGATATATATCACAGGCATCAGACATTATTTGATAATAAGATTCTTCTCGCCTAACCTGCTCTACTGGCTTTGGCTTATAATCAGGCATTTTTAAACCAGCTTGTGCCGCAAGTTCTGTAATAGCTGTTTTGAAATCAACGTTTTCTGATTTCATTACAAAAGATATAATGTCTCCATGTTCACCACATCCAAAACAATGATAAAACCCTTTGTCTTCATTTACAGAAAAACTTGGTGTTTTTTCATTATGAAACGGACAACACCCCCAATAATTTTGACCTTTTTTTACCAATGGAACACGACGACTTATAACATCAACAAGTGACAGACGTTCTCTTAATTCATCGGTAAAATTTCTGTCATATTTAGCCATTATTTATTTGGTGTCCTTTTGAATTTTTTTGTTGTTTTTTTGTTGTTTATTAAGTCAATAGCCGTTTCTAAATCTGGTTTTTCTTTAACTGAAACATTTACTCTATTGGATGAAATATACGCACCGTATCTACCAGTTGGATAATAAAATATAGGTTTTCCAGTTACGGGATTTTCACCGATATTTATTGGTTCTGACTTTTTTGTCCCATTTTCTAATAGTTCGTTTGCTATATCCAAAGTTATAGTTTCAGAAGTATATTGTTTTGCAGGAACATTCTTTTGCCCATCTGTAACGTATGGACCAAATTTACCAATCCTGAAAGAAATTCCATTACCTAAATCAATATTTGTATTTTTGTTTTTTTCTATCTTTTCTTCAGTTTGTGTTTTTGTATCAATATCGATAAGTTTTTTTGTATAATCACATTTTGGATAGTTTTCACAACCTATAAAAGCCCCATACTTTGATAATTTAATACCAAGTTTTCCACCACATTTTGGACATTTGTCGTTACCATCAACAAACAAGTGATCGTGCATAACTTCATTAATAGCATTAATTATTTCTGTTGTTTTTACACCCTTTGCGTCATCTATCATAGATGAGGTTGGAGTCCAGAAATTACGTAAAGCGTCTAACTTATTTTGTTTTCCGTTTGATACGTCATCTAAAGTATCTTCTGTTTTTGCAGTAAAATTAACATCAACAAGATCTTTAAAGTATTTAGACAAATATGCAGAAAGAACCCAACCACCAGATGTCGGATGAAAACGACGTTGTTTATCTTGTTCAACATACTTTCTATCAACTATAGTAGACATAATTGTAGCATATGTAGATGGGCGACCGATACCAAGTTCTTCTAGTTTTTTTACCAACGATGCTTCTGTGTAACGTGCAGGTGGTTGAGTAAAATGTTGTTCTGGCAATAAATCAATAATTTTGATTTCATCATTAATAGATAACGTGGGTAATTTAGATTCACCATTTTCTTCCGCATCATCTTTATCTTCTGTATAAACTCGCATAAAGCCGTCAAATGTACGCGTTGTACCAACAGCATGAAATATAGATTTTTTGTTTCTTGTTTCTATATCTGCAGATACACTATCAAATTCAGCGTTTGACATTTGACACGCAATTGTACGTTTCCATATTAAATCATATAATTTTGCTTCATCACCAGTTAGTTGCGTTTCTGGTTTATCAAAATGTGTCGGGCGAATTGCTTCGTGTGCTTCTTGGGCGTTTTTCGATTTCGTTATATATACGTTTGGTGTTTTAGGTAAAAATGATTCACCATAAGTTTTTGATATGTAAGCACGTATATCATCTATTGCCTCGGCAGATAAGTTTGTTGCATCTGTACGCATATAAGTTATTAAACCCTGTTCGTATAACTTTTGTGCGGTCGCCATAGTTCTTTTAGAAGAAAAATATAACTTTCTGGCCGCTTCTTGTTGTAATGTACTTGTTGTGAATGGTGCCGCGGCGCGACGTGACGTTTTCTTTTTATCAATAGAAATTACATTTGCCAAGATTTCTGGTTTGCCAATTTTATCTAAAATATCATTCATCTGTGAATGATTTTCTATTGTCATTTTTTCAATTTTTTTACCGTCAACATTAGATAATTGGGCATTAAAAGTAGTGTTTTTTATATTACAAGCTGCGGTTAAAGACCAATACTCAATCGGTTTGAACGCTTCTATTTCTTTTTCACGATCAACTACTAATTTTACCGCTACAGATTGAACACGACCAGCACTGCGTCCTAAATTTCTACGCCATAATAAAGGTGATATACTGAAACCAATTAAATAATCTAATGCGCGCCTAACAAGATACGCATCGACTAAATCTTTATCTATTTCACGTGGGTGTGCAATTGCATCCATTACAGCTTTTTTTGTAATTTCATGAAACGCTACACGATATACCTTTTTCCCATCCAGTACTTTTTTAGAATTTAATATATCTAAAATATGCCAAGCAATAGCCTCTCCTTCTCTATCCGGATCTGATGCAAGATATACAGCATCAGCTTTTTTTAATTCATTTGTTATTTGTTTTATCTGTTTTTCTTTACCTGGCATAATTTGCCATTGCATAGCAAAGTCTTTTTCAGGGTCAACACTTCCATTTTCTGGAACAAGATCACGCACATGACCGACAGACGCAATAACTCGCCATCCTTGGCCTAAGTATTTTTCAATCGTTTTTGCTTTTGAAGGAGACTCTACTATCAACAGGTTCATAATCTTAACTTCCTTTTGCAGATAATTGTTGGTCTTTATGGATATGAGCATTTTGGCATAACCCGAACCCAAACATCAGTGATAACAAGCTGCTACCGCCAAACGACATTAATGGTAACGGTACACCGACGGTTGGCATTAATCCTAAAACCATAGAAATATTTATAAAATAATAAATGAAAAAGTTCAACATAAAACCAAAACATACAAGTTGACCAAATCGATTTCTACATGTTTTTGCGCACCAGAAAAGGACTAATATTATAATCGTATAAAGCATTAATAAAGCAAATGCACCAAAGAAACCAAACTCTTCTCCTAACATGGTAAAGATAAAATCTGTTTGTTTTTCTGGTAAAAAAGATTGTTGAGATTGCGTTCCTGATAAATAGCCTTTTCCAAGCATACCGCCAGACCCAAAGGCTATTTTTGCTTGATTTATTTGATATCCAGCACCCTGGGCATCGTGGTCTGGATTTATAAACGTGATAATTCTGTCACGCTGATAGTCGTGTAATCCGCCATACCATACCAAAGGCGCAGCCATTAACCCAAGTATTATCGCGATAATAAACCACTTTTTTTGAGCACCAACTATATAAAACATTCCTACAGTAATCATTCCCAGTGATAATGCCGTCCCTAAATCAGGTTGTGCAACGATTAATAAAAATGGGATAAGCAACATTGCTGTGGGAACCGCATAATTTTTTATTTGTGTTAATTCTACAGAGTTCATCCATGCAAAATAACGTGCCAAAGCCAATACCAATGCAATTTTTATTAATTCTGATGGCTGTATGTGAAAAAAACCAAGGTTTAACCATCTTTGGGCACCCATACCAGTATGCCCTACAAATGTAACAAGGATTATCATTATTAGAGCAATTATATATATAATATATGCGGACTTTATCCATGTTTTTATATTTGTAAAAGCTGCAAAAAAGAATACCCCAAATCCTAGAATTATTTTAATCAGTTGAGATAAAGCAAATGGTTGCCAAGAACCGCCACCTGCAGAATATAAAATCACTATTGATATGGCTAATATCAAACACATTGGAATAAACATTGCCCATGAAAAACGATTAAGTTTTTCAGGAAAACTCATCATGTTAGCGTTTGAAACACGTGTTTGTCGTGCCATTTTATTTATTTTCCTTTAATAGTGCACGCATTGTTGCTGCAACAGTTCTTGCTGCTGGACCGCTGCTACCAGAATGTTCTGTTATTGCGCATACAGCATATTTGGGTTTGTTTGTTGGTGCGTAGCCAACAAATAAACCATGGTTACGCATGTTCCATTTTAATTGGTCATTTGTTAACACACCACTTTCACGTTCTTCTCGTGAAATACTGCGGACCTGGGATGTCCCTGTTTTTCCACCCATCCGTTGTCCTTTTACATTTATTGCACTTCCTGCGGCAGTACCACCTGTTTTTGTTACCTGCTCTAGTCCTGATAATATTGATTGAATGTTTTTTTTCTGTAGGCCAAGATTTGCAAATTGTGGTTTTTCATCTGTTAAAATTAACCTTGGCATTACTACCTTATTAGATGCTGTTCGCGCCATCATTATTGCCAGCTGTAAACAGTTTGTTAGTGTAAATCCCTGACCAATTCCAGAAATAATAGTATCGCCATGTACCCATCTGTAACCTATTGCTTCTTCTTTCCAATACCTATCTGGAATTATTCCTGGCATTTCTCTAGATAATATACCGTCCATATATTTTTGAGTGAACCCAAGCTTTATTGCCATATCTTTAATAGAATCAATACCTATTCGTAAAGCAAGCTGATAAAAGTATATGTCACAAGAATGTTTTAAAGCATCAGAAAGGTTTACCCAACCATGACCTTCTGCTTCCCAACAGTGATAACGTCTATCACCGTAATCCCAATGACCAGGGCAGTATATTTTTTCGTTTGCTGTTATTGCGCCAGCTTCAAGCGCTGCTAAAGCAACAACTATTTTGAAAGTTGAACCTGGTGGATATAAACCTTCTATTGTTTTGTTCATAAAAGGCTTCATATAATCTTTTCGTAAAGAATCGATATATTCTTCACCATCATCGGCACTAAACATATTTGGATCAAAACTTGGTGCGGATACCATTGCTAAAATATCACCTGTTTCAATATCCAGCGCAACCCCACAGCCTGAACGATGTTGCATTAATGCATCATACATAGCTCGTTGAGCATCATCGTTAATCGTAGTATGTAAATTTTTACCTATTATTGGGGAACGAAATTGGGTTTTATCTTCACCAGTTATTCGACCAACTGCATTAGCTATCATCACAGTCTGTCCAGGTGTTCCTGCAAGTTCGGTGTTATATCTTTTTTCAAGCCCCGTGATACCAGTCGTCATAAAAGGTGCGTTTGGCACAGGTTCGTTTGGTGCCCCCACGTAACCGAATATTTGTGCACCAGCAGGACCCATTTCATACACACGGGTAAAACCAGCTCTTACATGAATACCAGGAATATTTTTAGCCTGTAATTTTGCTAGTTCTGACCAATTAGAATTTTCACTTATTAAAACAGGTTGAAAAGCAGCTTGTTTTTTTATTTGTTTATAGATGCGATCTATTCGTTTTTGTTTTAATTTTAATTCTTTTGCAACGGTGGATATAGTGTTTTCTAAATCCATAATTTCTTCTGGTATAATATATATTCTATAAGTTTGAGTATCACGTGATATAGGTGTTCCGGATGCAGATAAAATTTTTCCGCGCTCAGGCATATTTATCTGGATTCTGAATGAATTATTTTCGCTTTTTTTTGTGTATTCACGATAATCAAACAACTGCATCTGTAACATTCGCATGACAAGAGCAGACGTTAATATTGCACCAGCTGTTAAAAACAGAGCGCTGCGTCTATCAAAAAGGCGTGCAACTTCTTTATCTATCATTGTATACCCCTTTGATAAGTGCGGTTATCGGTATGTATAAAGTTGATACCCACGCAAACAACCATACTGCACGCATAAGATTGTCTATGTTTATGTGTAATAAAGATAATATAAATGTTGCGATACCGAAAAATATCATAAATACATTGATAGCGTTTTTATCAACCCTGGTTAAATCAAAAAAGGTTTGAAAACCATTTATCGCGTAAAAAAGACAATACATTATAGTCCAATAAAATAACGTATCAAATCTATAGTCTATTAAAAAACAAAACAATAATGCAAAAGGCGCAAACCAAGGTACAGGCCTAACGAAAGAACAATAAAATATAGGAATAATAGCCAATATACCAGCAGGGTTCCAAAACGCGATAGAAAGGCGCCATAATACAATAACGGCGATAAAAGGAAAAACATCGCGCAAAAATTTTATTATTTTTTCTTTCATTATTTATATTCGTTCTGTGTATCAAACTGTAATATAATTACACGAGATAAAGTTTTTGGATGTACGACTTTTACATCTGTTTCATTTATCATTTCACCTACAAGAATACCACTAGGTAAAACCCCGCTTATATTACTGGTTAATAATTTTATACCTGCTGATGGTTGAAATTGCGGATCACTAAAAAATCCCATTGTCGGCGTTGCAGATCCGTTTCCCTGAAGAAAACCATATACTTCTGAGCCTGCAATTCTTACTGCCACATTTGTGGAAGAATCTATTAATGACCGTACGCGTGAAAAGTAAGGGGCAACGTCGGTTATGATACCAACCAGCATACCATCTGTCGATACCACAGCCATTCCTTTTGATAAACCATCACGAACGCCTTTGTTTATAAAAAAAGTACTATGTTGAAAGGCTGTATTATCATAGGTTACATCTGCAATAATTGCTTTACGTGGTTGGCTTTCTACTATATCTAATTCGCGTGATAATTTTTGATTTTCTGCGATTGCTACGTCACAGATGTTTTTGTTTCTTAAGGCGTCGTCTAGTCTTACACGTAATTCCTCGTTTTCTGTTCGTAGATTAGATAACTCTCGTATATTTTCGGCAGCCGACCCGACGGCACGTATTGGCCACGTAATTACATCCCCAACCCAATTTGCCACCGGTAATACAATATGAGCAAGCCCATTCATTATTTTATAGTCTGGTTTAGCAATCATTATATATATAAACAGAATTGGCAAAACTGCCGCTGCAAAAGCGGACTTTACTATTGTTCGCAGTCTAGAAGATAATTTATTCTGGTTCATCGGGCATAAGTGTAGACGCTAAAAAGCAGATATTCAATAAAAACTTGATTTTTCATTTAAATATGCCAAAATAAAGCCCGTATTAGACAAACCGAAATGGCAATGGCATTGCCATCAGGTAAACAAAAAGAGGTGAAAAATGCCAAAGTTAAAAACGAAGTCGTACATGAAAAAACGTGCGTCTATGACTGCAACTGGTAAAATTCGTGTTGCCAGAAATGCCCACAAGAAATTGCTACGTAATAAATCTAAGCGTGCAAATAACGCTGGATCTAAAGCGCAGTACTTAAATGATAACATGGTTGGTCAGGCAAAAATCTTGGCCCCATATGGATTGAAATAATTTAAGGGGGTAGATTTATGGCAAGAGTTAAACGCGGAACAACCGTAAAACAAAAACATAATAAGATTTTGGCACGTGCCAAGGGTTATTTGGGACGTCATAGCACAACATATCGTGCAGCGCGTGAAAAAACAGAAAAAGCCGGACAGTATGCATATCGTGATCGTCGCGTAAAAAAACGCGAATTTCGTGGTTTGTGGATTGTTCGTATTAACGCTGCTGTTCGTAACAATGGTATGACATATAGCCAGTTTATGAACGGTCTGAAAAAGGCTGGAATCGCTTTGGATCGTAAGGTATTGGCCGAAATGGCGTATGCTGGTGATGCAAATTTCATAAAATTGGTTGAAACAGCAAAACGATTTACTTCTGCCGAAGCTAAATAATGCCTTGGCGGCAGGTGATTTATTTTGTATTATAAAGCCGTCAAATGACGGCTTTTTGTTTTAATTTAAGGTAAAAGTTATGCAAGAACAGATAAAAAAAATTAATACATTAGAAGAACTGCAGGCTTTATATTCTGCCACGTTTGGTAAAAATGGGACAATGACGGCAAAATTAAAAGAAATGAAAAATTTGGATAATGATGCGCGTGCCGCTCTTAACCTAGAAAATACCGAATTACGTGAACTATTTAAATTACGTCAACTAGAATTAGAAAATGCCGCTATGATGGCTGGATTGCAAAAGCAGAAGTTAGACGTTTCTTTAAACAAAGAACCAGAAAATACAGGAACTTTACACCCTATAACACGTTCTTTGGTAGATATTTCGGGTATATTAGAGTCTTTTGGTTATGAAATGTGGACGGGTCCAGAAATAGAGGACGATTGGCATAACTTTACTGCTCTGAATACACCAGAACATCATCCAGCACGAGATATGCAAGATACATTCTTTTTAGAAAATGGTAATGTAATGCGTACTCAGACATCAGCAATACAAATTCGTAGCATGGAAAAAAAGGGGGCACCGATAAAAATGTTTGGCATAGGAGCCACCTATCGTAAAGAAATGGATGCCACACACGGTCCCATGTTTCACCAGATAGAAGGTTTATATATCGATAAAAATATAACTATGACCGACTTAATAGGCGATGTAAAAGAGTTTTTAAAAAGATTCTTTGAAGTGGATGATTTAGAAATACGTATTCGTCCATCATACTTTCCGTTCACAGAACCAAGTATTGAAGTTGACATGAAATGGCGTGGTGGTAAGTGGTTGGAATTGATGGGGGCGGGTATGGTACATCCGAACGTCTTGCGTAACTGTGGTATCAATCCAGATGAATATCAGGGTTTTGCTTTCGGTTTCGGTTGGGACAGACTAGCCATGTTAAAATACGGCTTAAATGATTTGCGTAAAATGTTTGATGGGGACGTTCGTTGGTTAAAGAATGCAGGTTTCTAATCACAGGGGTTTAAAATGAAGTGGACTTATGATTGGTTAAAAGATTATATAGAAACAAAGGTATCGGCGGAACAGATTGCTGATACGTTGACTCGTACGGGATTGGAAGTTGAAGATTTAATAGTTCCTGTATCACCGATTGCTGCAAAGATTATTGAATGCAAACCAATGGAAGGCAGCGATCATTTACATGTATTACAGGTGGACGATGGAAGCAGTACTTTACGTCAGGTTGTATGTGGTGCACCAAATGCTCGCGTTGGTTTAATTTCTGCGCTGGCAACGCCTGGCTGCATAATAGAAGGTCATGAAATAAAAAGTGGTAAATTACGTGGCGTTTTGTCGGATGGTATGATGTGCAGCGGTCGTGAGTTAGGAATAAATGATGATCATAGTGGTATAATAGAATTACCCGAAAAGACTAAAATAGGTACGCCAGTATTAAACTCTGAAATAGTATTTGATGCAGGTATCACCCCTAACCGTCCTGATTATTTGGCTGTACGTGGTATTGCGCGGGATCTTTCTGCGTGTGGAGTCGGTAAATATATTACACCTAAAGAAGAATTATTAAAACCTGTCTCTGGTAAAAGAAAAGTTAATATAAACACTGATAAATGCCCAGTGTATCAATTTTGTGAAATTCATGGGATTACTGTTAATCAAAGTGATTTAAAAGTAAAATCTCGTTTAGCAGCAATCGGAATTAACCCAAAAAATTCACCAGTAGATACAACAAATTATATTTGTTATGACATGGGACAACCGATGCACTGCTTTGATGCAGATGAAATTAATGGAAATATAACCGTTAGAATGGCAAATGCTGGAGAAGAGTTTGAGGATTTGTTTGGTAATAAGCATACATTGAAAGATACGGATATGGTAATTGCCGATGATACAGGTATATTGGCTTTGGCAGGTGTTATCGGCGGTGCGCGTGGTATGACGACAGAAAAAACAAAGAATATTATTCTGGAAAGCGCGTACTTTAATCCTGTATCTGTTCGAAAAACCTCTAAACGTTTGGGGATATCGACGGATTCTTCATACAGGTATGAACGTGGTATTGATCCTACAATAACAGGGGTCGCATTAGCTAATGCTGCAAGAATGATAATAAGTACTTGTGGGGGTAAAATTGTTTGTACTGGCATTGCTGGTAAGATACCAAGTGAAAATAGAACTATTGAATATTCACCTGATTTATTCTTGCATAAGACAGGGATAGATATACCTGCAGATGCTCAATATGAAATTTTATCTAAATTAGGTTTTAACATAGTTAAACGTAATAACAAGTGGTTTATAACTCCTACGCCGGCACGGGTAAATATTGAAATTGCAGAAAATATCGTGTCAGAGTTAATACGTATATATGGATACGATAATATTGCGAAAGCCGCGGTTCATAAACCGACTGATTCCGCACCACACCGTGATTACTATATAAATGTTAAACAAGAATTAGCAAAACGCGGTTTGAATGAAAACAAGGCATATGGATTTGGCGACTCAAAGATTGAAGAATTATTATCAGATAAACCAATAATAAAGATTGCAAATCCTATTATAAATAATATGGATACTGCCAGAAATTGTTTATTGGAAACCTTGTTAGGTGTTGTTGGTGAAAACGAAAAACGCGGTTTTCCGGATCTAAACATATTTGAACTTGGAACAGTGTTTGACGGGGATATGCCAGGGGAACAACATACACAGATTTGTATTGTAAGGACCGGTAACACATCCCCAAAACATTGGCAGCACAGAAATCGACAGACGGATATATATGATGTAAAGGCAGACTTGGTTGCGTTAATACATGGTCAACGTTTTACCGTTTCAACAGATACCCCTCCTCGTTGGGCGCATCCGTTTAGATATGGTGCTATTATGCAGGGCAAAAAGAAAATCGCTGAATTTGGTGAACTGCATCCATCTGTTGCACATAAATTAAAAATAAAAACGAATGTAAACATTGCGATTGTGGATGACGTTGAAAACCTACCGCCTGCTAGAAAGCCGAAAGAACCTGTGATAAGTGATTTTCAACCGATTACTCGTGATTTTGCTTTTATAGTTGAGGCAGATTTTCCTGCTGAAAAGCTAGTAAGTGTTGCTATGTCTACAGATGCTCGTATAACAGATGTGGTTGTGTTTGATGCATTTGATATGGGGGGCGAGAAAAAATCAATAGCCTTTACGATAACAATAACCCCGACAGAAAATATGTCGGATGACGATTTGCAAAAATTGCAAAATCTGGTTATCGCAAATATAGAGAAGAAATGTAACGCAAAAATACGTGATAAATAGTAAAAAAAGCCGGTATTTGCCGGCTTTTTTATATTATTCTGTCTGGGGCATTACACCACTTTGCAACCGGACATTCGTTACATTTTGGGTGTATTGCTTTACAAATATATCTTCCGTGCAAAACCATGACATGATTCACAATAAGGTGATATTTTTTTGGTATTATTTTTAATAGTTGCTCTTCTACTTTTTCTGGAGTATTTGCATCAGCATTAACCCAGCCATATCGATGAGAGTTTCTGAATACATGTGTATCGACGCCAATATTTGGGGCGTTCCATAGTACATTCATGATAACGTTTGCAGTCTTTTGCCCTATTCCTGGTAATTTCATTAATGCGTTACGATCATGGTATTTTTTTGGAAAAACGTAATTGTCGTCCGTGTTATTTTTATCGTCCATTAAAGATGCTGCAAGACCGATAATACTTTTCGCTTTATTGTTAAAAAAAGATAAAACTTTAATATATTTTTTTAATCCGTCTTCACCAAGTTCCAACATTTTTGCCGGTGATGGTGCAACACGAAATAGTTCAGGGGTAACTTCATTTACTTTTTTATCTGTTGCTTGCGCAGATAAAATTACCGCAACCGCAAAAGTAAATTCGTTGGTGTGGTACAATTCACTACGTATCGTCATGTCGATTACGCTTGGAACGTGTTTAAAATATATTTCTGGTGTAATCATTTTTCAGATTTCAATTCTTCCAATTTTTTTTCGCATAGTTTATTGCATATTGGAGTGCAATCTTTTTGTTCTTCGGTTAATTCGTAATCGTACGAATTATGTATTTCAAAGTCATATTGAAATTGCTTATTATTATATGTAATGTTACATTTGCAGCCGATAGAAAGGTCTGATTGTACTTCTTGTGTAGTCTTAATGATTTTATTACCTTTTTCATCTAAAACTAAGTCACCTTTGTCATTTGTGACTGCAAACCGAACTGTTCTGGAGTTAGAATTATAGTTTGAGGTACAAGAAGTTTGGTAATTATATTGATTTGTCTCGAATATTTTATTTCCTCGAAACAAAAATACAGCCATTAAACCCAGAACTATAATAAGCAAAACCAATAAAATTAAATTTGTTTTTTTGTGCATTTTTTCCACCTAATGTTTTTATGCTTTTGTAATAGATATAGATAAATTATATCCTTCTATCTCTGTATTATACTCTGCAGATGAAGTTTGTGACATATTTTTTATTAATGCTTCGCTCATAATGCGTTCACGATGCTGTTCAATTGCATTTGTTAATGCTGGATCTGCATGATACTCCATATTTATGCGATCAGAAACATCTAACCCGACTGTTTTACGAGTGTCTTGAATGAAACGTAATGCATCATTTGCTAAACCTTCTGCAATCAGATCAGAGTTTATTTCTGTGTCCAGCACAACAACTGCTGTATTGTCTGGTAAAGCCGCACCAGTAATACCGGCTTTTACTGTTAAGCGTTGTTCAAACTCTTCACTATTTAAAGAATAGGAGGCAACATTTAACACGTCCCCAGAAATTTCATATTCACCACGTTTTACAGCTGGTATTATTTCTTTTAAAGCACCACCCAAACGTGCACCAATCTTTGGTGTGATTAGGTATACGAAAGAATCTGCAACCGCAGAAATGTCGTCTGTAAATTCAACAACCTTAACATTTAATTCGTCACGAATGATACTTGCATATTTTTCAAGATTTACACCAGCAACGGTTAATTTTGCTAAAGGTAAACGATTGCGTAATTTATATTGTTCGCGCAGTTGTTTACCAATAGATACAACAGATTGAACACGGCGCATATCTTCAACAATCTTATGGTCATATTCTTGTGCGGTTGGAAAATCTTGTAAGTGCACACTTTCTTTACCCGTCAGATTTCTATAAATATAGTCGCTGATAAATGGTGCAAATGGCGCCAAAGCACGACACAAGTTTGTCAGTACATAATATAGCGTATCAAAAGCATCTTGATCTTCGTCCCAAAAGCGTTCACGACTACGACGGATGTACCAGTTGTTTAATATGTCTAAAAATCGGATAAATTCTTTGATTGCAACGTCTGGTTTATATTCGTCCAAAGCGTTGCCAACGATGGAAATTAATTCACTTAATTCTGCTATGATGTATTTATCCAATGCATTTTCAGAAATAACTGTATTACGGGCAGTTACGTTTCCGGCGTTTGCATATAATGTAAAGAAATGATATGCGTTCCATAAAGGCGTTAATATCGTCTTTGTAGGTTCTGTGAAAACTTTACATTCTTTATCAACTGGGACTGGTTCTGCTTTTAAGAAGTTAGAACCCTGGATGAACAAGCGAATTGCGTCCGCACCAAATTGTTCAATTTGATCTTCTGGGTTAACGAAGTTCTTTAGGGACTTAGATAACTTCTTTTTATTTTCATCAACCACCATACCGTTTGCTGATACTGTCTTAAAGGCAGGTTTATTAAACAAAGCGGTTGCCAGAATCATTAAATTATAGAACCAACCTCTGGTTTGATCTTGCCCTTCGATAATATAGTCGGCTGGGAATGTAGCTTCAAATTTATCGTGGTTTTCAAATGGGTAATGCAGTGATGCAAACGGCATAGATCCAGAATCAAACCAACAATCTAAAACATCTGTGATACGGTGCCAGCCGTCTTTTGTTAATTTATCTAACGTTGGTCTATGCAGGTCATCAACCTTTACACCAAAGAATTCTTCTAGTTCTGCAACAGAACCGAATACTTTATATTCGCCGTCTTTTTCCCAGATTGGCAGTGGTGTGCCCCAGAAACGATTTCTGGAAATAGACCATGGTCGTGCACCTTCTATCCAAGAAGCAAAGCGATTACCCGCAGACGTCCAATTTACTTTTTTATTATTTTCAATTAAAGCATCACGAATCTTAGGAACGTCAACATACCAAGAATCTGTTGCGCGATAAATTAACTTTTCTTTACTGCGTGGACTATACGGATAACTGTGCTTATATTGTTCTTTTTTTACTAAATGGCCGTTATCACGCAGGTGTTGAATGATTTTTGGATTGGCTTCAAAAATATTTTCACCCGCCCAGTCCGTAACTTCTTTTGTAAAATTGCCATAGTCATCAACGTTCAGCAAAACTGGGAATTGTGGGTCTATGTTTTTTGCGGCCCAGAAGTCGTCTTCACCATATGCAGGTGCGATGTGAACAATACCAGTACCATCGTCGTCCGACACATATTCCGCTGGAATTACTTGGTACAACAAATCAGATGTATTTTCATAATAATTAAATAAAGGCTTATAGTGCAAACCAGCTAAGTCAGAACCCATCAGTTCACCGATTTTTTCAGCGTTTGCAAATTGCTTTTCATATGCTTTTAAGCGGCTTTCTGCAATTACATAATTTGCACCATCGGCGTCACGCATACGTAAATATTTCATATTTGGGTTTACTGCCAGTGCACTGTTGGCCGGCAAGGTCCAAGGTGTTGTTGTCCACGCCAGAACTCTGTCGCCATTTTCCAGTTCAAACCAAACGGTTATCGCATCATCAATCGTATCTTGATATTCGCTGGATGCCTCTGAATTAGACAAAACTGTTCCAAGTTTCCAATCAAATGGGTTAACACGATAATCTTTGTACAACAGACCTTTTTTATGAAGTTCTTTCATTGCCCACATTACAGATTCCATGTAGTTTTTATCCATGGTTTTGTATCCATAACCTTCACCAACTTCAACCCAACGCCCCATACGTTCAATAAATTTTTCCCATTCTTTCGTGTAGGTCAAAACGTCTGTGCGGCACATGTCACAGAATGCTTCAATACCTTGTTCGGCAACGATATCTTTAGCTTGCTTGCCCAGCTTCTTTTCAACCGAGTTTTCCGCCGGCAATCCATGGCAATCCCAACCCAGTTCACGAACGACATGTTTGCCCCGCATGGTCTGATAACGTGCAACCATATCTTTTATCGTAGTAACCCCCAAATGCCCCCAGTGCGGTAACCCATTACCAAAAGGCGGTCCGTCATAGAAAGAGAACGGATGACCTAGTTTTGTTTTATTCAAAGATTTATGAAAAGTGTCATCTTTACGCCAGAACTCCAGAACTTGATGTTCTAACTCTGGAAAATTTGCCTTTGGGTCTGTTTTTGGGTATGACATAAAAAACTCCATATATTCTGATTACTATAAAAAACGGGCGCCTATGCGCCCCAGCCACGTGCAGAAGCGCGGTGCCGAGTTATCTTATAATAATTATGCTTTTTTGTTTCATTTCTCATAAATTCTAGTATATAAAATTTCATATTTCCAGAATTATTTATAAAATTTATAGCACATGTTGACGATTTTATTTTTGGTATTAATATTTTTATAAAAGAATAAAGTGATTCGTTTAATCGGTACAAATAAAAGAGGAAAAATGGATTTTGAGTTAACAGACACAAGAAAATAATTGTTGAAAAAACAGAAAAAAGAGAATTTTGTAAACCGTGCTCTTATGGTATCTTTATCTCCTGTTATGTTAACAGCTGTGTTATTAGCATCTCCGATTGCGGCGGTTAGATCAGGTTTAAGTAAAAAAGAAGCCGGTGTGAAAGAGTCTGTAAAAGCTGCTCTAAGGGATTTGTAAGACCTTTTAAAGAGTCTGTAAAATCAGTAAAGGAACTTTATTCTGAAGGTACAGAAAAACTTAATAATATTCGTGAGGGTTTTGTTAAAGAAGATTTACAAAAGGCTAAACAAGAAGAACTTAAAAGAAAAGAAGAAAAGCGTAAAGCCGAAGAAGCAGCGATGGAAGCGAAAGATAAAGAAAACGCAGAAAAGAAGGGTATTACTGAAATTGCCAGAAGTATACAAAATGCAATACGCGTAGATAGCGTAAAGGATGATTATGTATGCCTTGGCTATAAAATTTCATTTGATAATGGTGTTGAAATGCGCATTATCGAAGGCGATGAATCAAAGCCAGCAACGGTTTGTATATTTAATTCAGGTGATAAAGAAAGATATGAACTGTTCTTATCTGATTATGAATATAAATTATTAACTAAAGAAGCTTCTAAAAAAATACGTTTGCAACTTCAAGAAGCTAGTGAAAAAAAGTTAGCTTGTATAATGAATTTATTAAAAGAAGGTCAGAATATCAGATAAAATTAAAAATAAAAAGCCACTTTTGTGGCTTTTTATTTTTATCTGGTGCCGGTTATAGGACTTGAACCTACGACCCCCTCATTACGAATGAGATGCTCTACCAGCTGAGCTAAACCGGCGTGTAGCCCATATCATAATATATGTTTCTATGAATTTCCACATTTAATTTTGCGCAACACAACCATGATACCAGCCGGAGTCATACCAGGAATCCTTGATAAATCTGCAATATTTTCCGGTCTTGTCGCAGTTAATTTTTCGATCAGTTCATTCGTCAGACCAGGCAGGTTTTTGTATTCAAAATTGTTTGGTATTTTTAATTCCGCATCGCGTCTATATGCAGCAATTTCCCGTTCATTGCGCTGTATATATCCTGCATAAAATTTATCGTTTTCGCGGATTAGTTTTTCTTTACGCTCAAATTTTTCTTCGTATTGTTCGTTTGATATTAAATTAAGTTTTACACCAGTTTTTCCCAAACGCATAATAGCATTATCACTGCGCAGTGACAATCTGTATTCTGCACGTGATGTAAACATACGGTATGGCTCATCAACCCCAAGAGTTGTTATATCGTCAATTAATACACCAATCATAGAATTTGTTCTGTCAAGATTTAATGTGGTTAAACCAAGTGCGAATGCAGCAGCGTTTGTACCGGCAACTATGCCTTGGGCAGCAGCCTCCTCATAACCAGACGTACCGTTTATTTGGCCAGCAAAGAATAAACCTGGTATATCTTTGGATTCCAAGGTTTCTTTTAATGACCGAGCATCAATTGCATCATATTCTATTGCATAACCGTAGCGAACAATTTTTGCGTTTTCTAAACCTGGGATGGTGTGAATCCATATGTCTTGAATATCGGCACCAAAACTCGTTGATATACCATTAGGATAAATTAAGTTGCTATTTAGTCCTTCTGGTTCTAAAAACACATGATGAGACTGGTGCTCTGGAAATCGCATAACTTTGTCTTCCAATGAAGGGCAGTATCTCGGACCCGTACCACGAATATCACCATTATACATTGGGGCACTGGAAATATTTTCACGAATAATTTCGTGTGTACGTTGGGTTGTATGGGTGATATGACATACTGCTTCATAATTATTATTTAAGTTTGGTGCTGAAAACCAATCGTGTGGATTATCCCCCGGCTGTAGTTCGCAAACAGAAAAATTAATAGATGACTTATCAATACGTGCAGGCGTTCCTGTTTTTAAACGCATTAAATGAAACCCTGCGTCAGATAAAATACTAGATATGTTTTTATCTGGTGCCTGATAAGTTCCATCGTCTGTAATACGACCAGATGGTACTTTTTCTGAACCACGTGTGACCAGCCCTTGCAAGAAAGTACCGGTGGTTAAAATAATTGCGCGTGCTAAGTATTTGTTGTTTACGATTTTTTGTGTTAAATTTAAACTATCAACAGTTTCAAATATAGTTGTCAGATTTTTATAGTTTTTCAGAATATTGACGATTTGACTATGGTAAAGTTCGCGGTCTATTTGTGCGCGCAGGGCCTGTGTTGCTGCACCATGTGACGCATTAAGTGTGCGAAAATGAATTCCTGATGCATCTGCTGCGGCCCCCATGACGCCCCCCAGAGCGTCAATTTCAGCAACCATCTGTGATTTACCTGGACCGCCTATGCTTGGGTTACAAGACATCGCACCCAAGTCATTTTCGCATTGGGTAAGCAACAAAGTGCGCGCACCACGCCTGGCAGACGCCGTTGCAGCCTCTACCCCGGCGTGACCACCACCAATAACAATTACATCAAATTCTGTCATTTTTTATTAAAAACGTCCCATGCCACCGTTTATATGTAATACCTGACCGTTTATATAAGATGCTTCATCAGATGCTAAGAAAACGCAGGCGTTTGCTATATCTTCTGGTTCCCCGAAGCGACCTGCAGGAATTTGAGCCAAATATGACTTTTTTAAATCTTCGGATAAAACGTCAGTCATAGGTGTTTTAATAAATCCAGGAGCAATGCAGTTTGCGGTGATTCCTCGTGATCCAACCTCGGCGGCGATAGACTTTGTCATAGCAATCATACCACCTTTTGATGCCGCATAGTTCGCTTGCCCTGGTCCACCAATAGTACCAATAATAGACGCCATATTAATGATCCGACCAAAGCGATTTTTCATCATAGGCATAATGACTGCACGACACATTTTAAAGCATGAACGTAAGTTTGTATTTATAACATCTTCAAATTGATCATCGGTCATACGCATTAATAAAGTATCTTTGGTTATACCTGCATTATTAACTACGATGTCAATTTTACCTGCGGTATCAATTGTAGATTGAACTAAATCGATTGCACCACCTTCTGACGCTAAATCAACCGGAATTTTGATATAAGAATCATCAAACTGAGAATTTAATTTATCCATACTGCGCCCTGATACGACAACTTTTGCGCCGGCTTCTTTCATTTTTTTTGTGATTGCACCACCGATGCCACCAGTTGCACCAGTAATCAAAGCGACTTTACCTGTTAAATCAAACATTTTATATCTCCAATTTTTTTCCTGTCATTTCCGGGCAAATGCGTCCGGTTAATCCCGTTAAAACGCTGCCTGGTCCAACTTCAATTGTTTCGGTTATGCCAAGTTCGTGCATTTTTAAAACAGATTCACGCCAATGTACACCGTGAGTAATTTGATATACCAAAGCATCCTTTATTTCTATCGGATCGCTCATAGGAGAAGCAGTTTTATTAGAAATTAGAATTGCTTTTGGTGTTTTTATTTCTATATTTTCTAATGCCGCACGCATTTCTTCCGCGGCAGGTTCCTGAATACGGCAATGAACAGGAACAGACAATGCTAGGGGCATAGCGCGCTTTGCACCGGCTTCTTTTGCAAGTAGCAATGTTTCTTCTACAACATTTTTTGCCCCAGATACAACAACTTGTCCGGGACTGTTGTCATTAGCAACATCACAGTTTGTTTGTGCACAAATTTCACGAACTTTTTCAATGTCTAATCCTAATATAACGGCCGTTAAACCCTTACCAACTGGAACTGCGCGTTGCATAGCATCCCCACGCAACCGAAGAAGTCTTGCAGTATCTGCAACAGATAACGCTCCTGCGGCGCAAAGTGCTGTATATTCTCCCAAAGAATGTCCTGCAACATATTCTGTTAAAGGCATCCCACTTGCACGCAACATTGCAATTGATACTGCCATAATAGCTGGTTGAACATTTGTTGTAAGCGTCAAATCTTCCATAGGACCGTTAAAAATAATGTCGGATAATTTTTGATTTAGCGCATCGTCAACTTCATCAAATACGGCACGCGCTTCGGGGTTGTTTTCATATAGTTCTTTCCCCATACCAACGGCTTGCGAACCCTGTCCAGGGAAAACAAGTATAGATGACATATAAACTCCTTTAAATTGAGTTTATTATAGAATTGAAAATACGTAATCGCAAATATTATCTAACAGGAAGAATTTTTATTTGAATCGTGTCTTTTTCTGCGTTTCCTTTACGAACGGAAAATTCGCAACCGCAATAATTTTGACGGTAAAAGCCTGATTCGCGACCGATTTTTTGCCGTAATGCTTCATCCCATTTAATGGGTTTATATTGGTTTCCTAATGCAGATATACCCGCTTTATCAACCTGAGATTGATCTTTGTGTTTAGACACACCGAAAACAGATGCAACAGCGTCATACCCATGTTCTGAGGCCCATTTTTTTGCGTATTCAAAGCGAAATAGAAAACATTTACTGCAACGAGCCCCCCGTTCTGGTTCTGTTTCCAAACCACGCATTGCATTACGCCATGCATCGTGATTGTATTCACCGATGGCGTAGTTTACACCAAGTTTTTCGCAATATTTAATTTGTTCAGAAAGTCTTTTATCATATTCTGTAGATGGGAAAATATTCGGATTAAAAAATAAAACAATAAAGTCTTCAATATCCGATATTTCCCCGTCTACAAGTTGTTTTATGGCGCCAGCACTGCATGGAGCACAGCAAGACATCAAAACTAGTTTCATTTTATCTAATTCTGTGTTTGCGTAATTTTATAGCACGTTTAATCAAAGTAATGGTTTTATCATAGTCTTTTGCTTTGATTGTTATTACATTATCTGCATCAAGACTTGTGTCAGATATTCTTTGGTGTAAATAATTATATAATTTACAAGTATCTGTCGGCTTGCAGGTTGTAAAAGCTCTACAGTCAATACATGCTAATTTATCTACGAATATATGTTCATTATTATTTTCAATAACTATTTTCATTTTTTTATCTGTTAACATTTTTTACCTTTTATATTGATTTACCTATTTCTGTATTTGTGTCTAATTCTATTATTTCTTCAGAATTTTCACCCTGCCCTAATTCGGCAGCACTGCACATCATACCATAAGATTCAACACCTGCAACTGTTCTTTGCAGTATAGGTTTTTTTGCATTTGGTAATAAACAGCCAATTGGTGCAAGCGCCCCCACCATTCCGATACGTACATTCGGTGCACCACATACAATTTGTAAGTCATGATGTGTACCGTCGTCAACAGTCAGAATATGTAAATTTTCTCGGACCGGATGGTCTTTTATATCAACAATTTTTGCTGCGACTGGTTTCGGCGTATTTTCTGTTTTTGGCGCATATTTATTGGTTAATTCAACAACCGTTTCAGCGTCAATACGCGAAAACAAGTTTTCGGGTATTACAAATTTAGTATCGTCCGCAATACGAGATACGTAAGTATCTGGCCAAGAAAGATCTAGTTCGGTATTAAATATTTTACGTATTTTTTCTGATGTATCAGGGATAAATGGTGCAGATACTCGTGCATATAAATCAATCAGTTGAAAGCATTGATTTAATACAGCTGCCGCTTCTGTCAGTTCACCGCGCTTTACCAATGCCCAAGGTTCTTTGATGGTCATATATTCATTACCGATTGCGTATAATGAACGCAATGCAACAATAGCCGCACGGAATTCACAAGCGTCCAGTGCAGTTGTCAACTCGGATAATTTTTCATTTATCTGTGCGATTAAATCCTTATCTGCAGGAGCGGCTTTCGGCACATTCAGACCAAAATTCTTTTCTGTCAGTTTGCATACACGTGAAATAAAGTTTCCCAGCATACCATTCAGGTCTTTATTTACAATGTCTGCAAAGCGAGAGAATGTAAAGTCAGTATCATCTGTCTCTGGTGCGGACGCAATCAACGCATAACGCCAAGCATCAGCGGGTGCAATTTCAATAGCCTGGTCTAAAAATACACCGCGGTTTTCTGATTTAGAGAACTTACCGCCTTCAAAATTCAGGAAGTTCATTGATTTCAACATATCAACGGTTTTCCAGTTATCATTCATGGCCAATTGCTGTTCTGGGAAGAAAACAGCATGGAATTTGACATTATCTTTTGCCATAAATTGCGCATAATGGCAGTCAGGATTTTTCCACCACGTTGCCCAATCTTTATTTGCGGCCTGAGATATAGAAACATACCCCCACGGTGCATCGAACCACACATAGAAAACTTTATTTTCATAACCTGGCTTGTTCACAGAAATCCCCCACGGTAGGTCACGTGTAATAGATGTATCTTGCAGACCTTCTTTTGACCAACCGTTTGCGATGGCGGACGCGGTTTTAGACCATTTTTGTGCATGTGTTTTTAACCATTGCCTCCATTTTTCTTCGACCTTTGACGCCAAGAAAAACAAGTTCTTTGTCGGTTTCATTTCAATATTCGTACTGCCAGATATAGTACTGCGCGGGTTTATTAATTCTGTTGCTTCATAAGTTGCACTGCATCTATCACATTGGTCGCCGCGTGCTTTGTCATAACCGCACTTTGGGCACGTTCCAACTAATTGACGGTCCGCTAAGAACATATTGTCATCAACAGAAAACGGTTGCAACGTTTCGCGTTCTTCGATTAATCCTTCTGCATCCAGACGCAGGAATAATTCATGTATTAATTTTTCTTGCAATTCTGTATGTGTACGTCCATAAAAGTCAAAAGACATATTAAAATCTTTTACTGCACGTAGATGCTTTTCATAATATTTAGTGGCGTAATCAAAATATGTCATATTTTCTTTCATTGCACCAACGACAACAGGTGTACCATGTTCATCAGCACCACAGATATATAGTACATCGCGACCACACGCGCGACAAAAACGAGCATAAATATCAGAAGGCAACCAGCAACCAATCAAGTGCCCTAAGTGCAATTCTCCATTTACGTATGGCAAAGCAGAGGTAATTAAATATTTTTGTTTTTTATTGTCGTTTGTCATATTAACGCCTTTTGTAAAAAATATGGACGCCCAACGGGGCGCCCAAGGAATCCCGTTAGAAATTGTTATCTAATATTAATTATACATTCGCATCATTTTAATTTCCGTTTTTCTTAAATTGGTGGGTGGTATTGGACTCGAACCAACGACCTTTACGATGTCAACGTAACGCTCTAACCAACTGAGCTAACCACCCAAAACTTTATCCACGGTGCTTTGTCCAGAAAACCAGCGACCTTACGATGTTAACGTACGCGGCTGACCAACTGAGCTAACCACCCAAACTTTACGGATTATATCAAAGAAAAATCAGATTGCAATACTAAAGTACAAGATTTCTGGCCGTTACGGCAAAATAAAATATCACACTTTAATTTATGTGCGATATGTTATTTTTGCTTTTTGGTTTTCTTTTTGGGTTTTGTTTTGGAGATATCTGATTCTAGTTCTGTTTTTTTATGTTCAGACGCAAGATATGCTTCAAGCCAATGGTTGTCAAAATTTAATGTTTTGATATCCCGATTATTCAATAAACGTTGTTGCAAAGGTATAGTTGTTTTTACACCTTCTATTACAAATTCATCTAATGCACGCACAGCACGCATTATACATGCTGGTCTGCTTGTGGCGTGAACTATTAATTTTGCAATCATAGAATCGTATGTTGGTGGGATTGTATAACCCGTATATACTGCACTATCTACACGAACCCCCATACCACCGGATGGCGCATACAAAGTTATTTTACCAGGATTCGGTATAAATGTTTCAGGATCTTCTGCATTTATCCGAAATTCAATTGCGTGCCCATGTGGAACTACATTGGATTGTGTATAACCAAGTTTTTCGCCCGCTGCAATGCGGATTTGTTCGCGTACTAAATCAACCCCATATACCATTTCTGTAACAGGGTGTTCTACTTGTAATCTAGTATTCATTTCTAGAAAATAGAACTTACCGTCTTCAAACATGAATTCAAAAGTACCTGCGTTGACATAGCCCATTTTTTTTGCGGCATTTTTACAGATCTCAATCATGTCGTCGCGTTGTTTTTGGGTAAGTATCGCTGCTGGACATTCTTCCATTACTTTTTGATTTTTACGCTGTAAAGAACAGTCGCGTTCACCAAAAATTACTACATTACCATGTTTGTCGCCCAATACCTGAAATTCAATATGGCGTGGATGCATTAGTAATTTTTCCATATAAAGCGTGTCATCACCGAAACCAGATTTAGCTTCGTTTTTAGTCATTTGAAAAGCTTCAGGCATTTGATCTGCTGACATAACAGGGCGAATACCGCGTCCACCACCACCAGCCGCAGCTTTTAACATAACAGGATAACCTATTTCTTCCGCACATTTAAGTGCGTCTTCCAAAGACTCGATTGCGCCATCTGAGCCCGGGACTACAGGCAATCCACATTTTATTGCGGTTTGCTTTGCGTTAACTTTGTCCCCCATTTTTTCTATCATAGCCGCCGAAGGACCGATCCATATTAATCCATGCTGCTCAACTTTTTGCGCAAAATCCGCACGTTCAGATAAAAAACCATACCCAGGGTGGATTGCGTCAGAATTAGTTAATAATGCCGCCGTTAAAATTGCAGATTCATTTAAATAAGAATCCTTTGACGGTCCTGGACCAATACAAACAGATTCGTCTGCTAATTGTACGTGCATTGCATTTCTGTCGACTGTTGAATAAACGGCAACAGTACGAATGCCCATGTCGCGACAGGCACGAATTATACGTAGTGCAATTTCACCACGATTTGCGATTAAAACTTTTTTTATGTGTGACATTTTCGTTACTTATTCAATAACAATTATTGGTTGATCAAATTCTACGGCTTGACCATCTGTAACCAAAATTTCTTTTACGATACCGTCTTTGTCAGATTTAATAGGATTAAATGTTTTCATAGCTTCTATTAAAGCGACGGTATCACCGGCTTTTATTTGTTCGCCAATCGTTGTAAATGGTTTTGCACCAGGTTCCGGTGCTAGGTATGCAACCCCAACCATTGGTGACTTTAAAGCATAACCGTTAATTGCTTTTTCTGTGTCTGTAGGTTCGCTGTTTGTGTTTTTTGATTCTGCAGAAACAGGAAGGTTTGGCATCGCAACTGCTGTTGCTGCCTGCTGTTTAGATAAGTGTATATGCTTGCGGTATACACCAAATAAAAATTGGCGTTCTAAATCTAATTCTGTAATACCCATTTCATCCATGATTTTCGACATAGATTCAACGGTTGCACGAAAAGACATTTTCTATCCTTTTATATATAATCTTCTATGAACTTTACCAAACGTGTTCAATGTGGATAAAATTTTACCACAATCACATCGGTTGTCAAGGGACAGGGTCATATCCAAACCCACCACCCGGTCTGCAGCGTAATATTCTGCGTATTCCAAGAAGCGTTCCACGACATATTCCGTATTTATTAATAGCTTGCGCTGTATATTCACTACATGTTGGTGTAAACCTGCATGCGGCTTGCCCACCGATAAATGGAGATATACATATTTGATATAATCGAACAAAGCGAATGGCAGCGCCTTTTAATAAATTCGAAAAAAACAGGCCGTTTTTATTATTCCGCATGTGATTTTTTTATGTAATTTAAAGCTTTGCGCATCTCATTTCTGCCCTCTGTACGTGTGGCAGTTAAAATTGGTGTGCGGGCAATAAATATATAATCTAAATCGTTAGACATATGTTTTTCGTTGAAACGAATCCAATCGCGCAGTAAACGTTTCGCACGATTTCTATCAACGGCAAGTTTAAAGTTTTTTTTTGTAACAACTAAGCCATATTGAGGGTCTTCTTTAAAATGTGTCGGTCTGGCACGTACGAAAAACATAGCGCAACGTGCATTTAAATCGTTTTCGCCTATTAAAAAGTCTTTATGTTTTTTTATGGTATTTCTCATATCTCGCATATAATACCAAAATATAACGATAAGCAAATAAAAAACATAAATTTGATGTATGCCTGCTTGATTTTTTGATTGCTAGGCTTTATAGTGCAAAAAAATCATATAGGGAAAAAATATGTATAATTGGTTAATGAAGTTCTTTTCTGCGGATATGGCGATTGATTTGGGTACCGCAAACACATTAATTTACGTAAAGGGGCGGGGAATTGTTTTAAACGAACCGTCTGTTGTGGCTGTGGCAGAAAATCGGTTGCTTGGGCGTAAAGAAATATTAGCTGTTGGGACCGAAGCAAAACAAATGTTTGGTCGCACCCCTGGTACAATTACTGCGGTTCGGCCTTTGCGTGACGGCGTTATTGCTGATTTTGAGGTCGCAGAAGAGATGATCAAATATTTTATACGTAAAGTTCATCATAAAAATCCGTTAGCAGCCCCTTTGATCATAATTTGTGTACCTTCTTGTGCAACCCAGGTTGAACGCCGTGCTATTCAAGAAGCGGCCGATGCCGCTGGCGCGCGTAAGGTTTATATTGTAGAAGAGTCCACTGCGGCGGCCATTGGTGCGGGGCTGCCGGTTGAGAAACCTGTTGGATCAATGGTGTTAGACATTGGTGGCGGTACAACAGAAGTTGCAGTTATGTCGCTGGGTGGCATCGTTTATTCTAATGCGGTTCGTACGGCAGGTGATCAGATGGATTTGGACATCATTGACTTTGTGCGTAAGAATAAAAATCTGCTGATTGGTGAAAATACCGCTGAAGAAATAAAGAAACGTATTGGTACTGCCATTTCACCAAAAGATAAAGCTAATGAATTAACTATGAAAATCAAAGGGCGTGATTTGTTATCTGGAACTCCAAGAGAAACGGTTATCACAGAATCCCAAGTTGCCACTGCTTTGTCTCAAACGGTTGGTAAGATTATTAATACAGTACGACAGGCTTTGGAATTGACTCCACCAGAATTATCTGCAGATATTGCGGATTTGGGTATCGCCATGACAGGTGGTGGGTCTTTGTTACGTGGATTGGATGCTGCGATTCGTGCGGCCACTGGGTTGCCGGCATTCTTAGTTGATAATCCGTTGGCGTGCGTTGCGTGTGGATCTGGAAAAATGCTGTCCAGTTTGGATAAGAATAAGCATATATTGCAAACGATGTATTAAAAAAACCGGCAAATGCCGGTTTTTTTTATTGTTTTCTTTTTTTTCTAAAATCGTCTAACGACACTATCCTGCCTTTGTCAGGAACGCTGCCTGGTTTTTCGTCCAACGGTAATTCCATGTCGTTATCTGCCGCAGATACCCCTTTTGGGTGAAAGGACAGCATAAAATCAACAGACGGATCTTTAAATTCAACCAGCGCAGAAAAAGGAACTCTTATAAAAAATGGCCGTCCGTCAAAAGTTAATTGAACGCCAAATTCTTTATCAGATACATGTAAGTTATTATATGAATATTGCAAAACTATCGTCATAATATCTGGATAACGTATACGAAGAAAATCTGGCAGTACAACACCTGGAACGCGTGTTTTAAAAGTTATATAGAAATGCGTTCCTTCACCAAGACCGTTTACTTGTGCGTGTATCAGTGCTTCTTTCACAACTGATTTTAATGCGTTATCTAATAAAGTTTGATAATCAATTTTACTCATTTGTATTTCCTGCGACCAGTATATTATTTATTTCGCCGTTCTTGCAAGTAACAAATATGGCATTTGGGACGTTTGCAAAAATATTTGCGTCAAGTCCAGTGGCCCACACTTGTGCGTCTGTTTCGCCTAACGCTTTAAATAAAAGCGCACGTGCGGTTTCATCAAGGTGTGCCGCTGCTTCGTCTAATAATATTATTGGACTGTGTTTAGTTTTGGTATGAATTAGTTTTGCATGAGCTAAAATTAAGTTTATTAAAACGGTTTTTTGCTGTCCGGTACTTGTAAGTACGGCTGGTAAGTTCAAGATTTTATTAAAAACACCGAAGTCTGATTTGTGCGGTCCGTCTAAAATCATTTTGTCTCCGACAAGTTCACGATTATTCTGGAGGTAAGTTAAATATTGTCGTTCGGCGGCGGCATTTGTTATTCCATCTATTAACATTTGCTCTATTTGTCCGGATACGGTCACAGCACAATCGGTTAAAAAATAGTTTAATTCACCGGCATATTGTATACGTGCTGCGGCAATTGCTGTTGCGGTTCCGGCTATTTGTGCGTCAAGAGCATCAAGCCAATTTTTATCATTGCCGTTTTTTAAAGCAAAGGCACGTTCTGATAATAGTTTTGAAAGTCGTGCCACCCTGCCCGCATGTGATGTATCAAAACTGGCTGTAAGACGGTCAAAAAAAGCCCTGCGGTCTGAAGCAGATTCAATAAATAACCTATCTTCTTTAGGAGTAAGCCAAACAATACGTAGTCGGTTACCCAAATCACCAAGAGTCGCGCTGTCGCCATCTATGCGGGCTTTACGGTTAGACTCGTTATTTGTAAAATAAACACATAATTCTGTATCGTCTTCTAGCTCTGCAGTAACAGAAAAACCACCGTCACCAGTAAAGCGTGCGACATCTGACATCGCCGCCCCACGTAAACCTTTGTCGCCAGATAATATGGATACTGCTTCTAATATTGCGGTTTTCCCTGCGCCATTGGGTCCTGTAATTATTATGTTACGGCATCCATTTGTTTTTATTCTTGCGGCCGCATGATTACGAAAATTATATAGTGTAATCGCTTTTATCATGGCCAAATCATACACCATTTTATTTTAAAAACAAACTAAAACAAAACGCCCCGCAAATGGGCGTTTGATTTCTGGAGGCCTGGGTCGGAATCGAACCGGCATACAAGGATTTGCAGTCCTCTGCATAACCACTCTGCCACCAGGCCAATTAAAATTTGTGTAACTATACTAGGCAAAAAAAAATTGTAATTCAACAGAAAAATTGTATATATATAATATATTTGTTATATGATATTATAATGGGAAAGAGAGAAATGAAAAAGCTATTGTTTGTTTTATGTCTGTTGCCGACAAGTGTTCTTGCTGCAACAGAAAATTGTCGTACTATGGAAATAGTACCAGAAGAAGAATTAACATTACAGCAGGTTATCGAGTTGGGGCTATGTCGAAATCCAGAAACTGCCTCTGCGTATTTATCTCTAGAATCAGCAAGGTTTAATAAGAATGCGGGATACGCTCAATATTTACCAAGTGTCAGCGCATCTGGTTCCGCAAGTCTACCATATCGTAATCAAGAATGGTCTGATTGGTCTTATGGAGCGTCTATTTCTGCATCATATCTGATATTTGACTTTGGTAAAAGATTGTCAGATGTTAATCAATTAATAGATACATGGCGTGTAACTGGTTTTGATTATAGTGAATCTGTTCAAAATTATGTTTATGGAATAATAGGTGCTTACTATGCATTATTGAATGCTGATGCAGATGTGATTACAGCGCAGGCAGTAAAGGATGTTTCGCAGACTGCAAAAGATACTGCCGATACAAAGTTTAAAGCAGGGGCCGCTGCAAAAGCAGATGTTTTGAAAGCCGAAGTTACGTTATCAAGCAGTATTTTAGATTTGGAACGTGCAAAAAATAATAGAGAAATAGCAAAGGGTAATTTGTTGTCAAAACTTTCGTTCCCAGCGGACCAAGAAATAAAGATAGCAGATATGTCGTCTGATTTTGGTTCTGAAGCGGAAAACAAGAGTATAGATGATTTGATTGCAGTGGCGCGAGAAAAGCGTCCAGATTTATTGCGTGCATCGGCGAATAAGGATGCAGCGTGGCATCGTAGAAATAGTGCTTTCTTATCTAATTTACCAAGTATTTCTGCAAGCGGCAGTTTGTCATGGAATAATATACCATCTGATGTATTTAATGCAGGTCAAGACGAATGGAGTGGTAGTATAGGTATTCGTGCATCTATGCCAATATTTGCAGGTTTTGCTAATATGTATAACGTGCGTTCAGCACAGGCTAATTATGAGAGGGCAAAAGAACAAGAACGTTTAACTACGGATAATGCAATGTTAGACGTATTTACGGCGTATCAAAATTATAAAACCGCTCAAATGGTTTTAAAACAGACGACGACGTTATTAGAATCTGCCAAGGAATCAGAAAAAGTTACTGCCGGTATGTATAAAGTTGGTAAAGCAACGATGTTAGACTGGCAAACAGCATTGGCTGATTTAGCAGATGCTCATAAACAGAATAATGCAGCAAAATACGATTTATTTACTAAACGTGCTGCGCTGGCATTGGCGATAGGTGATATAAAAGAAGGTTTAATGGAGGGAGAAGATGAATAAAGAAGGAAAGAAAAAAAGAGGCTTTTTTTCGTGGTTATGGCGTCGCAAATGGTGGATAATTTTATTTGCTCTTGTTGCTGGTATCGCTATATATTTTATGGGCGGAAGCAGTAGCAACCAAGGAACTGGTTTCGCAACAGCAACGATTACACGTGGTGATTTGAGTCAGGTTGTAACAGCAACAGGTGAAATACAGCCTTTGAATACAATTAATGTCGGATCACAGGTTAGTGGAACAATTGAAGCAATCTATGTAGACTATAACTCAAAAGTTAAGAAAGGTGATGTATTGCTAAAAATAGAACCGTCTGTATTACAGGCATCTGTTGACGAGGCTTATGCATCTTTGGTTAGTTCGGAATCACAACGTAACTATGCTAAAAGTGAATATGAACGTAATAAGACCTTATATGAAGCTGGTTACATACCTCTTGCAGATTTAGAACAATCTCAAACAACATACGAGCAGGCAGAACAGAATGTTAATAAAATGAAATCACAGTATGATCGTGCTGTAACAAACCTTGGGTATGCGACAATTACTTCCCCTGTTGATGGTACTGTTATTTCTCGTCAGGTTGATGTTGGACAAACCGTTGCCGCATCTTTCCAAACGCCAGATTTGTTTGAAATCGCAGAAGATTTGTCTCAGATGCAAATAGAAACAGCAGTGTCCGAAGCAGATATAGGTATGATAAAAGAAGGTCAAAAGGTAACCTTTACGGTTGATGCATATCCAACGCAAACCTTTGAAGGTACCGTAAGGCAAGTTCGTTTGTCACCAACAATTACGTCAAACGTAGTTGTTTATACCGTTGTAATTGATGTTGACAATAGTGATTTGCGCTTAAAACCTGGTATGACGGCTTTCGTTACTATATTAATTTCTGAGAAAAACGATATATGGAAAGTACAGAATTCAGCGTTGATTTTACGTAACTTTGATGGCATTGTCGCAGATGCTGGAGATGCTACACCAAGTACTCATTTAGCAATTCAGCGTATGGTAAACGGCGAACCAACGGTCGTTCTTATTCCTTATCAAAAAGGTTTAGTAACAGCAACAGAGACAGAAATTGTTTCTGATGAAATTCAAGAGGGAGACAGAGTAATTTTTGGTAAATATGGTATGTCGTCTTCTGGTTCTGCTAGCATGCGTATGGGGCCACCAATGTAATAAATTGATAATGGGGCAGGACGCCCCATTTTTTTTATAAAAAGTTTTTTGATAAATGATATAATTTTGGGAGTAAAGAGAGAATGTAACATGAAGAAAGTAAGAGAAAAAAAGTCAGATATTAATATAATTTCTATGAACAAAATATGTAAAAGTTTCCCAGTAGAAATGGGTGGGGAACAACAAGTTTTGTTTGATATAACATTCGATGTAAATCAGGGTGAATTTGTTTCTATTATGGGACCGTCCGGTAGCGGTAAATCTACATGTATGAACATAATCGGCGCACTTGATACACCAACGAGCGGTACTTATAAGTTATACGGTAAAGATATAACACATTTATCTTCAGATGAGCTGGCCGTTGTTCGAAACGAATATATCGGTTTCGTTTTTCAGCAATTTAATTTGTTAGCTAAGCGCAGCGTATTGGATAACGTCATGATGCCATTGATGTATCGAGGGGTTTCTATGTCTGAGCGGATTAAGCGCGCACGTGAAATGTTAAAGCGTGTTGGATTGGAAAAATTTGAATCGTATTTACCAACACAATTGTCGGGTGGTATGAAACAAAGAGTTGCGATTGCTCGTGCTCTTGTTGGCAACCCAAAACTTATTCTTGCAGACGAACCCACTGGGGCTTTAGACAGTAAAATGGGAAATGACATATTGCAGTTTTTCAAGCAGTTAAATCAAGAAATGGGAATTACAATTGTTATGATTACGCATGAATTTGAAATAGCCCAATATTCAAAACGTCTGATTCATATTTATGATGGTCGAATAACTTATGATGGAAAAGTTCCTCGTGATGAACGCGTATTACAAAAATAAACAAGTAAAAGTAGGTATATAAAATGACTTTTAATGATATTATGAAAGAATCTTGGTTATCTATCAGTGGTAATAAGATACGTTCTTTTTTAACGGTTTTGGGTATAGTTATCGGAGTTATGGCAGTCGTTATTATGGTGGCTGTTGGTGAAACAGTTTCACAGCAAATTAACGATCAATTTTCTTCGCTTGGGACTAATACGATAATGATACGTGCTGGTGCCGCCCAAAGTGCTGGTGTCAGAACAGGTAATCGTCAGACTTTAACTATTCAAGACGCAGAATTTATAGGAAAGCTACCAGACGTCGCTGCATATAGTCCTGTTCAAAATGCTTCGGCTCAGGTTATTTATGGAAATCAGAACTGGGCAACTTCAATGGTTGGTGCATATCCTGGGTATGAACAGGTTCAAAATCTTGAAATGAAATATGGAACATTTTTTAACCAGTCGGCAGTTAGAAACGCTTCTACTTACGCTATAATTGGGCCACAGACGGCTGAAGAATTAAATATGCCAGAGAACCCCGTTGGGGAAATAATTCGTATTCAGAATACCCCTCTTACGATTATAGGCGTTACAAAAGAACGCGGCGATTCAGCAATGGGTAGTCAAGACGATATGATAATCATACCTATTACAACGTTAAAAAAGCGGTTGCAAGGAAGCCGTTTTCCAAATTCTGTTAGTATGGTTACATTGAAGTTGAACGAAGGTGCTGATAATGCGCTGGTAATAGAACAGATAACTGCCCTACTTCGAGACCGTCATAATCTTGCAGATGATGCTGCAGATGACTTTCAGATCATGGATATGAAACAGATGATGGAGGCAATGGACACTGTTACTGGTTATATGACACTATTATTGGTCGCTATTGCTGCCGTATCATTGCTTGTAGGATCGATAGGTATTATGAATATGATGCTTGTATCTGTTGCTGAACGTACACGTGAAATTGGAATAAGAAAAGCAATCGGTGCAAGAGAAAGGCATATTATTATTCAATTCTTGTCAGAGGCGATATTAATATCTTTTATGGGGTCTATGGCAGGGTTGTTGTTCGGTGTCGGTCTGTCACAGGGCATAGGGCGTTTCGTTTTAGGTTATGAAGTTCCTTTTAGCGCGTGGCCAGTTGTAGTTTCTGTAACTGTTGCGGTTGTTGTTGGATTGGCATCTGGTGTTATGCCGGCTATGAAAGCGGCAAAGTTGAATCCGATTGATAGTTTAAGATACGAATAAAAAATACCCGCATTGCGGGTATTTTTTACGATAAATTCATCTTCTTTTGCATCTCAATTAATACAGGTGTTTTTATACCAAGGTTGTGTGCACGCTGAATTAGACCCGCCAAAGCAAAAATCCCCTCTACGGTACCTTCTGGTTTTTCGCCTTTGGCTATTGCTATGCCCCCAGCAAAATTTCGGCTTGTCGCAGATGTCGCAGATAAAAATAGGTCCCCTATTCCACATAAATCTAAGAATGTAGCCATTTTTGCCCCACTCTTTAAACCTATTTCCATAACCTCGTTCCATGCACGAGTAAATATCATTGCTCGTTCGTTTTCACCGGCCGCCGCAATAAAGTTATAACCGCATATTAATGCAACGGCGTTTTTACCAACTCCGCACATTTCTGCTCCGATTATGTCATCGCTTGCATTAAGGTATAATAAATTTAATATCTTTTTACCCGTTTCGATTGCTTTTGGATTTCCAGCTAAGGTGCTACCTGTTGGAACACCGCGTGCAACCTCTGCTGCAAATTGCGGACCAGATAAAACGCCATAGTTTTCGGCTTCGGGTAGTTCTGTTTTTATTATTTCAGACATAAAGTCGCCAGTTGAACTTTCTGCACCTTTGGTACAAATAATTATAGTTTGTTTTTTATATACTGCCTTTGCTTTACGAATAGTTTCACGAAAAAAAGCGGCGGGCGTTACAATTAACCAGGCTTCGCATTCACCTATTTTAGCCATTTCACTGGTTATACTTAAATTATTTGGCATTTTAACGCCATCAAATTCTTTTAATAATCCGTCATAAGACCATAAAATAACATCAGATCCACCGCGGGCGGATATTATTGCCAGCGCTGTTCCCCATGCGCCTGCACCTATTACACCAACTTTCATCTTATTTCCCTTAACTTTTTTTGGATTTTTTTGACGATAACTAAACCATCGTCAGATAATTCAATAGCACGTAAATACGCATCTTTTGCTAATTTTTCATCTCCTGCAGCAACGTATAAATCACCAAGTTGTTCAAACAACGATGAACAGGAAATAGAAATCTCACCAACACGTGCAAGTACATTTAATGCGGGTTCAACACCTTCGCGAACCGTTATTACGCGCGCCAACGTATCCCATGCAATAATGTCTGTAGGATCCTGTTTAACCAGCGTCATGGCGTAATCATACGCGTTTTCTATCTCGCGACCTTGTGAAGCCCATATTTTTGCTTGTAAGGCTAAGATTTCCCCGTCTAGCGGCAGGGTTTGTGATGCCTCGTGTAAATCCGTTTGAGCTTTGTCTAAGTCACCAAAAACATAATATATATGCGCCCTGCTCTTTAAAAAGAATGCACGACCCAATTCTGTCAAATTTTCATCATCTAAGGCCATGTTTACAATATTAAGAGCCTTACGCTGATTATTGTTTTGAATATTATAAGCAATTAATTTGTTTATAGCAGGAACAAATAAAGGATTTTCTTTAACCGCGTTTTTTAAAACATGTATATTGTCAGTTTTTTCTGCCTGGCGTAATATCGCAAATAAATAAAACGGGCTGTTTTTTGTAATGTTTTGAAAATATGCGTCAAAGTCCCCTTTGTTGTTATAGAAGAACTGCCCTAAATAATAATCTATAGCATCGCTTTTTTTGCCGAAGTCGGGACTAGTTATTTGTGCAAAACGTAACAACAAAATAGATAAATCAGAATACATCATGATTTGAGTATGAGAAACAGTTTGCACTAAACTAAAAGCTAATTCGTTTTTCTCGCCAGAAAACATTGACCAATCCGGTATATTTTTATAATCCAACATATACATTCCGCCGGGACGAGAAGTAAAATCATCGTGTAGTTTATTTGCCGCCTCTGTCAGATTATTATGTTGATAAAACGACATCAAATACAAATAATCGTTAATATTCATAAAATCCACTCTGACATTTTCGAATGCTTCTTTAGCATTTTCTATATCACCTGTTTCTGCATATATTTGACCTGATATAAAATTTTGCCAAGATGCATTTGTCGGCAAGGTTTTTATGAATTTTAAAGCGTCTTTTTCTTTCCCCGTCGCTACAGATGCCCATATACGAAGTGGTGCCGCCAAAGCAGATTCGTCTTTTTTATGTCGCTGATATAATTCTTTCCATTTATCGTTTTTTACAAGATAAGCGTCATAAATCAATCGCGAAGCAGCGTTTTTTTCTTCTTCAAGAACTTCAACCCCATCTGGCATATCTCCGCTTAGGAACTGAGATAAAAACTTTGTCGATTGAACGATTGGGTATTCTGTATCTGTTAATTGTGCGGAAAACTTTGACGCATTTTCAAAATCATTAACATAAATAGCGTGCTGGGCAGCCAAAAAAGCCCCATATTTATTTTCTGGATAAATGTGATTATTAATATTGGAATCAGCATAATGTTGATTCCAAACAGCACCACTAACAACTATAACGGCGGCGATTAATAATGCGCCTATAAATAACGTTTCTGCTTTTTTCATAGTAAAAATATGCTACAATAATATTTATGAATAATAAAGCGAAATTTAATCGATATGCGGAATTATTAATAGATTGGTCAAAGCGTATGAATTTGGTGGCCCCAAGCACGCTGACGGATATAGAATCAAGGCATTTTGCTGACAGTGCTCAATTATCTGACGTTTTGCCCAAAAATGCTAAAATCGTTGATTTAGGCAGTGGCGCCGGCTTTCCTGGAGTTGTTTTGGCTATTCTTGGTTGGCAAGTAGTTTGTATAGAATCTATTGGTAAGAAGATTGCTTTTTTAAATACATTAAAATCAGATTTGGAACTTGATAATTTAACAATTTATCATGGTCGTGTAGAACATTATATTTCTGACCTGCCCCGTGATGATAAAATTGTTTTTACTGCTCGGGCATTTGCGCCGTTGGTAAAAATTATGGATTATGTTGCAAAAACACCATATCCTCTTTTTTTGTTAAAAGGCCGGGAAGTATCGGCAGAAATAGATGTCGCAAAGCGTAAATATAAGTTTGATTATGAATTAATACCATCAAAAACAGGCGATGGCTTTATAACAATTATACGAAAATACCGGTAGTTTCATATGAAACAAATTATATTTATTTGATATTAGTGCGTTTTTTGATTTGATAAAATTAATTGATTTTTGCCGGCAATTGCACACACTAACGAGTCTATGGTGTTTAGCATTTTGTTTTTTTGTTCCTGGCTTGCGGCGTTCCACAAATTAACGCTGCCTGCCCTGCTTTCAAATTGCCATAAGGGGGCCCATAAATTTAATCGAGGGTTGAATAAAAATTTATTATATTCATTACAAAGATTGTTTGTGACGTATATACCTGGCTTTTGAGTTTGTATCGCATTATAAATGCTTGTTTTGTATAAACCGCGATTTATTTCGTTTAGAAATTGTTCGGTCGCACATTGAATGATTATATCGGCAATTTGTTGATTATTAAAATCTAGCGGCCATTGTAAATTTTGTTTTTTTGCCTCGGTAATAATAAGCCGGTCTGCTTTTTTTATAAACTTTCTGTTGCTGGGAATAGGTAATTTCATTTCGTACCTATAATCAAGCGCTTCTATGATTTCAGCGGCCGGTGCGATGATTTCGCTTTGTGCAGCAATCATACCACGTGTCTTTGGCGAATAGTACCATAGGTTTTTTGTTATGTTGGCTTTTCGGGCATGCTCTTTTTCGTGTCTTAAAACTAATGTTGCCTGAGCATTGTTGTTGTTACAGAAACGAACGGTTCGAGGATTTGTGCTATTGGTTTCAAAGTGCTTTATAATTATTTTACCAGAATTAGGTAAAAAAACACCAAGCGCAATTATATCATCGCTATATACCATTTGATCGGTGACCCAAACGGTATCTGTTTGCACTGATATAGTTTTTTTTAAATATTTAGTCCCAGTATTTTCCGGCTTTTTGGTGTTGTTGTTTAGTGCATATAAACCAAGCCCTGTTCCATAACAAAGCAAAACCGTTGCCGCAAAAGAATAAAGGTGCTTAAATTTCACATCTTTAACGTATATCTAAAAAACAATTTTGTCAACTATGTTGTTTAGTTTCATATGAAACTTTGTGTAGTAATTTGTTTTTTGTGTATTTTTTTATTTTAAATATTATTGCCTTGACTGAATTGTTTGCTTTATTCTATTCTTTAAACGAACAAGATATTAAATGTTTTTACTGTTGATGGAAGAAGGATAGATGGTACAGATAATAGCTTTTGCAAATCAAAAAGGCGGTGTCGGAAAAACGACAACTGCTATAAATATTGCCGCATCTTTGGCGACAATCAAAAAGCGTGTGTTGTTGGTGGATTTGGATCCGCAAGGAAATGCTGGGACTGGGCTTGGATTTGTTCGGGCTGCTCATCCGCAAAGTGTTTATGGTGTGATTATGGGGACAGCAAACGCATCAGATAATGTTTTATCTACGGCGGTTCCTGGACTTCATATTATGCCCTCTTCTATTGCTCTTGCTGGTGCAGAGGTTGATTTGTTAGATATGGATCGTCGAGAATATCGTTTAAGAGACGCATTAATGCCCTTATATGAATATTATGATTATATTTTATTAGATTGTCCGCCAGCGATGTGATTTTTGACTTTAAACGCATTGACTACGGCTAATAATGTAATAATTCCACTACAGTGTGAATTTTATGCGCTTGAAGGTATAAGTCATCTTGTGCGTTCTATCGGTGAAATAAAAAATAAATGGAATCCGGAACTAGAAATCCTTGGTGTATTGTTAACGATGTATGACAGACGTTATGGGGTAACTCGTATAGTAGAAGATGACGTTCGTAAAAACTTTGGTGATACTGTATTTAAGACGGTAATTCCACGTAATATACGTGTTTCAGAGGCACCGAGTTACGGAAAACCAGCGTTGTTTTATGATTTTAATTCTACTGGTGCTCAAGCGTATTTACGCGTTGCAACAGAAGTTGTTCAAAAAACTCAGGGGGAATAAATGTCTAAATTTGGTTTGGGGCGCGGTTTGGCAGATTTAAACAAAGAAATGGGTACAATACCAGACATTTCGATATTAACTGGGGTCGAGCGTGTAGTTGTAAAGCAAATTCCTTTAGCACAAATTGGCGCTAATCCAGATCAGCCGCGTAAGGTTTTTAAGGAATCAGAATTAAGTGATTTGGCTGCTTCTATAAAAGAAAAGGGAGTTTTGCAACCCATATTATTACGTGCAGTTTCTGGACGACCATATATGTATGAAATTGTCGCTGGAGAGCGTCGTTTTCGCGCCAGTAAATTAGCAGGATTGACGGAAATTCCGGCATTGATAAAACAAATTACACCAGAAAATGCGATGGAAATAGCCCTGATTGAAAACGTTCAACGAGAGAATCTAAATCCAATAGAAGAGGGTAATGCATATAAAAATATAATGGAGAAATGTGGTTATGAATTATCAGACGTTGCACGTCTGATAGGGAAGTCTGAAAGTTATATAAAAAATATTATGCGATTGGATCCTTTGCCAGTTGATGTTAAGCAAATGGTTGAAAACGGTGATTTGTCCGCATCGCATGCGCGTGTATTAGTTGTTGCAGAAAATCCGTCGGAATTAGCGAGGATAATTTTTGATAAAAAGCTATCTGTTGCAGAAACAGAAAAACTTGTAAAAGGTGTTAATCGTAGACCCAGCAGTAGAGCATACGTTGCAAAAACAATAGATGCTGATACTGTTCGTGAAATCGAATCGAAAATTTCTAAAAGATTGGGTGTAAAAGTAAAATTGCAAGAAAGAAAGGGTGGAGCAGGGCAGATTGTTTTATCCTTTGCTACACGCGTTC
The DNA here is from genome assembly GCA_944390835.1 of uncultured Alphaproteobacteria bacterium. Lineage (GTDB taxonomy): Bacteria > Pseudomonadota > Alphaproteobacteria > Rs-D84 > Rs-D84 > Enterousia. The sequence goes on from CALXQT010000024.1 coordinate 44,689, forward strand.
AAATGCAGGAATTAGTAGACAAACTTACCAGATAAAAAACCGGTAAATACCGGTTTTTTTATTGTCGAATATTCGCTGTTTTATAAAATAAAAAAAATACCGGCCAATGCCGGTATTTTTTACAATTAAATATTATTTAACTGTTGTTGTGGCATTACGATTCCATTTCCAAACTTCTTCACCAGTACCTTGTACTAATGGACGTTCTTTACCATAAGAAATGGTGGAAATACGTGAAGATTCGATGCCGTCTTTTACTAACACTTGTTTAGCAGCGTTTGCACGACGTGCACCTAAAGCCAAGTTGTATTCTGTAGAACCACGTTCGTCGCAGTTACCTGCAATTTGGATTTTCACGTCACCATGATTCTTCATGTACAATGACTGACCCAACAAATTGTCACGTGCTTCATCAGAAATTTCAGATGAATTAAACGCGAAGAATACGCGTTGATCATTTAAATCAGCTGGTTCTACGATTGATGAGCCACCACAAGCAGCCAACAATCCAGCAACGCCAGCCAACAAAGCAAAGTTTTTAATTTTCATGAAAATACTCCCTTGAGTTTCTGTTGCTCGTGTTCTATTTTAGAATAAAAGGTTTGAGAAATCAAGGAAAAACAAGTTATGAACGATTGGAATTTAAAGGATTTAGTTTTATCTGGCGTTAAATGGGAAATAACAGATATGCCGATAGCATTAGTCCCTATAGCAAAAAACGTATTTTCTGGGGCAGATTCTATTAAGCCCGTTGCGGCAGCAGAAATAAAAAATTCGGAAAACATTCCTGGGCGTACTCACACATCTATTGTGCCGCCGATCGCACCGCAACAGGTTATATCCGTTGATACCGCCGCTGCAATGGCAGCAAGACCGGTTGATATAAATGCATTATGTAGAATGATTTCTGAGTTTAATCATCCGTTACGTACGGGGGGGGCTAATGTGGTTCTTCCTCATATTGCTTCCAAACCTAATGGATTAGTGATAATAACAGATGTCCCGGGGGGTGAAGATGATGCAACTGGGCAAATTTTAAGCGGCGCAGCGGGTGATTTGTTAGATAAGATGTTATCTGCAATTGAAACAAGTCGTGACGAAGTTTCTATTGTTCCATTGGTTTTTTGGCGTACCCCAGGTGGTCGCACACCAAGTCATGACGAATTAGATTTAGCGCGTCCTTTTGTAAACCGAATACTAGAATTTTTAAAACCCAGATTTATTTTAACTTTGGGTACGCTTTCAGCGTCAGAAATTGCAAACGTAGTATTACCGCGTGGCCATGGGATGACGGTTATGTTAGCTTCTGGGGCCACAGTTATGCCAATTTATCATCCGAATTATCTTATTTTGAAACCTGCGGCAAAGCGTGACGCATGGAATGCTTTGCAAATAGTGCAAAATTTGTTGAAAAGCACAGATAAATAGATAATAATTTCCACATAATATTTAAAAAGGAGCCTAAGATTAAAACATCTTTTAACCGTGATAATCGCCGGGATACGGGCCCGCGCACAAACAACAGAATTTTCGCAAAATCTGTTCAGGTAATCAGTTCTTCGGGGCAGAATCTTGGTGTTATGCCAACAGCTCAGGCCTTACAAATGGCTGCAGACGAAGGTTTAGATCTGGTTGAAATCAGCACGAATGGTGATACTACTATTACAAAAATTATGGATTTTGGTAAGTTTAAATACGAACAAAAAAAGCGTGCAGCAGAAGCCAGAAAAAATCAGAAAACAATTGAAATGAAAGAGGTTTGGGTCAAACCTTTCATTGAGGAAAATGATTTAAATATAAAAATGAAAAAAGTATTTGAGTTTCTGGGAGAGGGCAATAAAGTAAAAATAGCCGTTATGACCAGAGGTTCAAAAAAAGTCTTGGCCAGGGGTAAAGACGCTGTCCCTGAATTGTTCGCAAGAATAATGGAAATCGTTGGTGATAAGGGAGTTCTGGAAGCAAAATCAAAACCAGATGAGCGAACAAAATCTATAATAATTGCACCTGCAAAATAAGTACCGCCTTTTGGCGGTATTTTTATTAAAAAATCTTTGCCTTTTTTTGTTTCTTTTTGTATGGTTCCCTTATATAGAAGGTAAAAAAATGGACGAAAAAAAATTATCTTTTGAAGATGCATATAAACAACTAACTGAATTAGTAAAAAAAATGGAATCTGGCGAGTTGCCTTTGGCAGAGTCTGTCGCTGCGTATGAACAGGGGATTAAATTGAAGGCGTATTGTGAACAGCTGTTAAAAGAAGCCGAATTAAAAATTGAAACATTAAAGGTTACACCTGCTCAAGCATAATGGATTTATCGTGGCGGACAAAACAAAATTAACCCCAGTTATGCAGCAATATGTCAACATGAAGGAAGAAAATCCTGATGCCTTGTTGATGTTTCGTTTGGGGGATTTTTATGAGGCTTTTTTTGACGATGCAAAAATAATCAGCCAAAGTTTAGGTTTGGTATTAACACAACGTGGTACAGATGGGGATGGTGAAAATATCCCTATGTGTGGTATTCCATGGCATGCGGCTGACAATTATTTTGGGCGTTTGGTTCGCGCTGGATTTCGTGTCGCATTGGTAGAGCAGATGGAAACTCCTGCGGAGGCAAAGGCGCGCGGGCATAAATTTATAGATAGGAAAATTATTCGAGTTTTAACCCCGGGGACCTTAACGGATGAAAATTTATTAACGCCGAAAAATTCTAATTTTTTAATATCGGTTGTTATGTTAGATGACGGACAATTTGATATTGCAGGATGTGATATTTCAACGGGAGAATTCTTTGTCGGAAAGACTGCTGATGTAATTGATGATTTGGTTCGTATAAATCCGGCCGAGGTTATATATCCGGAATCTTTGGCAGAAAACGAAACAATTATGCATCTGCGTGACGTTTTTAAAACAACACCCGTATACGAGAAATTATATCATCGTGCTGATATTGATATCATTGTATCTAATGTTTTTGGTGGGGCTGTAGCACCGGGTGATATCGCTGCTGTAAATTATGATAGCGCCATAAAATTATTAGCTGGTTATTTGTTTAATACTCAACGTGGTGCGTCAATAACTTTTCGTGCACCATACGTATATAAATCTGGGCGCCAGCTGTTAATAGATTCTGCAACGTGGAAAAGTCTAGAAATTGATGCGCCAATAAATGATGGCGGTATATGCTTAACAGACGTTTTAGACAACACAAAAACTGCAGCAGGTGCGCGTAAATTACGTTCTTATTTGCGTACGTTATCGGGTGATATTGATGAAATAAAGCGTAGACAGGGGCATATAGGTCATTTAATTTTAAATCCAGATGTAATGGGATCTGTTTCTGCTACGTTGTCATCTGTACCAGATGTTGGCCGTAGTTTATCTAGATTGTTATCTGGGCGTGGTACACCGCGTGATATGCGGCATATTACAGATTTCTTAATAGAGTTGCCGAACGCAAAAATGTTAGGGGCACGTCTTGATTCAGGATTAGCAATAAAGTTTTCAGAAATTGATACTCATGATGCGTTGGCTTTAGAACTAGGGTCTGCCTTAAGTGATGAGCTGCCGACGTTCTTTCGTGACGGTAACGTAATTCGTGACGGTTTTGATGTGTCCTTGGATCATATGCGAGGGCTTGCACACGGTGCAAAAGAAACAATTGCAGGTATGCAGGCAGAATATGCATCTTCGACGGGTGTTCATAATTTGAAAATTAAATATAACAATATACTTGGGTATTTTATAGAGGTGCCTAGTGCTCGTGCAGATGCTTTAATGAAACCCGAGTCAGGTTTTATTCACCGTCAAACTATGGCTGGCAATATGCGTTTTACAACGGCACGTTTAATCGACTTAGATAACGACGTTCGCAGCGCAGCCGAAAAATCTGATGCGATAGAAGCGGAAATAATATCAAGATTAATTGAAAAAATTCGTAATGTTGCAGATGATTTATTATCAACAGCCGAATTACTGGCAGATTTGGATGTATGGTATTCTTTGGCAACGGTTGCGGATAAATATTCATGGGTTCGACCAGAAATAACAAATGACGTTGCATTTGATGTGGTTGGTGGACGACATCCTGTAATTGATTTCGTATTGCGCAGTCGTGGCGATAATTTTGTAAAAAATGATTGTAATTTAAATGTAAAATCAATCGCTTTATTGACGGGGCCAAATATGGCCGGTAAGTCAACTTATTTACGTCAAAATGCTTTGCTAGTGGTTCTTGCACATCTTGGGTCTTTTGTTCCAGCTATAAGCGCAACAATCGGTATTTGCGATCAATTGTTTAGTAGAGTGGGGGCCTCTGATAATTTAGCCGCGGGACAATCCACTTTTATGGTGGAAATGAGTGAAACTGCAAACATATTAAATCGAGCAACCAAAAATTCTTTCATTATTTTTGACGAAATAGGTCGCGGAACTTCTACGTATGATGGTATGGCGATTGCCCAAGCCGTATTGGAATACTTAAACGAATTACAACCAAGAACTTTGTTCGCAACACATTATCATGAATTAACTGCGCTGGTTGGGTGTGGAATAGGGCAGTTACAAAACGTGTCTTGTTTAACAATAGATGTTCGTGAACATAACAATGAAATAATATTTATGCATAAAATTATTTCTGGTGTTGCAAATCGTTCTTATGGCATACAAGTTGCTAAAATGGCGGGTATGCCAAAGTCGGTTGTCACGAGAGCAGAGGAAGTTTTGGCTGGTTTAGAGTCTCATAATGAAATGCTGTGTGAAGATGTTAGACCAGTTGAAAACAAAAATGGGAGTTTTAAAGGGGAGAAAAAAGAGGCAAAAGTATCGCAACCCCAAAACGGGAAAAAGCAATTGAATTTATTTGGATGAAAGGAAATTATATGTACGTTCGCCCTATAATTGTTTTTAAGACGTCTTTTTACGAACCATCGTATTGTGAATTTAGAAATATTAGCTCTTTGCAGAATTTTTTAAAAAATTTTGATTTTATGCGACCGCATAAGATTAGTCGATTATCAACGGGGTTGCCTATATTTCGATTAGGGGTTAAATACGAATGTTTCATGGAGGGTTATGTCTTTAGATCTGACGTTAAATGGCTTAGTGCTTTTTTATGTGGGCGGTACTGCAAAAAAGACAAAAATGGAAAAATGGTGGTAAGTGTACCATTTGATAAAATTATAGAAAAAGATAATGATAGTACAGTTTATCGTGAATATAAAGAAATCCCTTTTCATAAAGATATGGTAGACGCTGTAATTAATGTTGATAAATTACGTCAGGTTTGGCCGAAAAATGTTACTATGTCAGAAATGGCAAAATTTTTAAAGTCTGTTGAGAAAAACAAAAATAAAATATGTAAAAAAAGGGTTCGTTAACAGTGGTTTCGGGGTGGGTAATTTTAGACAAACCTGCTGGTATATTCAGTCGCAGTGCAGGTGCTCAGGTTGCTCGTATGTTCGGGGTAAAAAAATTCGGACATATTGGAACGCTTGATCCTATGGCTTCTGGCGTTTTACCAATCGCGCTTGGGGCGGCAACAAAAATGATACCCTTTGCAGAAGAATTTCGATCAAACATAAAAGAATACTTGTTTTCTATGCAATTTGGTTTCGAAACCGATACTTTAGATATAACAGGCACCGAAATATCAAGAACAAATGTTGTACCGTTAAAAGAAGACGTTTTATCTGTATTACCACAATTAATCGGTGATATAGATCAAATTCCGCCAATGTATAGCGCAATACACGTAAATGGACAGCGAGCATACGATTTAGCGCGCCAAGGCAGGAAATTTGATAAGATGCCTTTTCGTCGCGTTTATATAGAGGCATTAGATTTAGTAAATATAAACAAAGAAAGTTGGGTTTTCAGAGTGCGCTGCAGTCGTGGGACATACGTACGTGCAATTGCACGTGATATAGCAAAATTATGTGGTACAGAAGCGACTGTTGATATGATAAAACGAACGGAAAGTATTGGTTTGAATATAAAAGATGCTGTACAACTTGATTTTTTGGAAAAAGTGTTTAATAATAGTGCAGATTTCAAGGAAATCTTGAAACCGATAGATTTTGTGCTGGGGGACATTCCGGTTCAAAGTTTGGATGATGAACAGGTCGTTTTATATAGAAACGGTGGGTTTATCAAAACAGATCGTAAAAATGGCTATTATCGCATATATAATGGTTCTGACTTTGTTGGGATTGGTGTGGTAGTAGACGGTTTTTTACGACCGAAAAGAACAATTTAAACGTAAAAAGGGAAAACAATGTCCGTTACAAAAGAAAAAAAGAGCGAATTGATTCAGACGTATAAAACGACTGAAAAAGATAACGGCGGTTCTGCGGCTTCTCAAGTTGCGGTTCTGACGGAACGTATTCGTAATTTAACAGAACATATGAAAAACAATCATAACGATCAACATTCTAAACGTGGATTGTTATTGATGGTTAATCGCCGCAAGAAATTATTGGCGTACATAAAGAAACGCAATCCTGCGGAATACGAAGATTTGATTAAGAAATTGGGTCTACGTAAATAAAAAACCGGCAATCGCCGGTTTTTATTTGCAAACGATTAAATATATTTTATAATCACTTGGTGCGAAGGGGAAATTGTTCATTCTTGCATTTGTTACGGAATGCAAAAACGAATAATTTTTCTTCGCGTTTATATTAATTTAACAAATGGAGAAATATATGTTATTTGGTTTATTTAATAAAGATGAAAAAACTCATTTAAATAACCCCGTTGCAGTTGAAATACAGTATGGGGATGAAACGCTGCGTTTGGAAACAGGGCGTATGGCAAAACAAGCAAATGGGTCAGTGTTAGCAACTATGGGCGGAACCATGGTATTGGCAACGGTTTGTGCAGAAAAAACAGCAGTTGAGGGGCAAGACTTCTTTCCTTTGACAGTTGACTATCAAGAAAAGTTTGCGTCTGCTGGTCGTATTCCTGGATCTCGTGATAGACGAGAAGGCAAAGCGTCAACAGGGGAAACTTTAATTGCTCGTTTAATTGATCGACCAATTCGTCCGCTTTTCCCAGAGACGTTTAAGAACAAGGTCCAAATTATAGCGCAGGTATTTTCTTATGATAAGAAAAACCAACCGGATATTTTAGCTATGATTGCGTCTTCTGCAGCATTGGCGTTATCTGGTGTACCTTTTGCGGGACCAATTGGGGCGGCGCGTGTTGGTTATTCAGATGGTAAATATATTCTGAACCCATCAAAGAAAATGACGGAAGATTCCGAAATGGATTTAGTCGTTGCGGCTACAAAAGACGGCGTTTTAATGGTTGAGTCTGAAATCGGTGAGTTGGATGAAGCAACTACATTAGGGGCTGTTAAATTCGGATTTGATGCTCAGCAGGACGTCATTAAGGCTATAAATGAATTGGCTGAAAAAGCAGGTAAAGAACGTTGGGCGGTTCCAGAAAAGTCAGAAGAATATGTTACTATGGAAAAGGACTTTGAGTCTTTTGCAGGTGAAGTTGAAGCAGCACTGCAAATTAAAGAAAAGTTAGTCCGTTTGGAAACCTTAGGAAATATTCATACCGAAGCAAAGGCTCGTATTCCTGAATTGTTCCCAGAAGCAATAACTGCAACATCTACGCTAGAATCTTGGGCAGATGAAATTATTGAAAATCTGACAGCGCGTATTATGCGTGGTAATATTTTGGCTGGTAAACCTCGTATTGACGGTCGCGATAACAAGACAGTTCGTCCAATTGAGATTGAGTTGGGTGTTCTGCCTCGTGCGCACGGTTCTGCGTTATTTACACGCGGTGAAACCCAAGCATTAGTGTCTTTAACTCTTGGTGGTGGTAAAGATGCACTGCCGATTGAATCGTTGGATGGTGATGAAGAACGTGATTTTATTTTAAACTATAATTTCCCAGGATATTCCGTTGGTGAATGCAAGGGTTTAAAATCACCAGGACGTCGTGAAATTGGTCATGGTAATTTGGCTTGGCGTGCGCTACATCCGATGGTACCAAGTCGTTCTGATTTTGATTATGTTATCCGTGTTGTGTCCGATATTTTAGAATCTAATGGTTCTTCTTCTATGGCAACAACTTGCGGTGCAACTTTGGCGATGATGGACGGTGGCGTGCCTTTAAAACGTCCTGTTGCGGGTATTGCGATGGGGCTTATAAAAGAGGGCGATGATTATGCGATTTTAACTGATATTTTAGGGGATGAAGATCACCTTGGTGATATGGACTTTAAAGTAACGGGTACAGATCGTGGTATTACGGCGTTACAGATGGATATTAAAATTACATCTATAACGTTTGAAATTATGGAACATGCATTAGCGCAGGCTAAAGATGGTCGTATGCATATTTTAGGTAAAATTGAAAAAGCGATCAAGGCCCCACGTAAGCATGTATCTGAATTCGCTCCACAGGCCTATACAATGAAAATCAATCCTGACAAGGTTCGTGATGTGATAGGTAAGGGTGGCGCCGTAATTCAGGCTTTAACTCGTGAAACTAATACTCAGATTGATTTAGAGGACGACGGATCTATCAAAATCATGGCAACGTCAAAGGAAGATGCTGATGCTGCGATTGCTCGCATTAAAGATATCGTTGCAGAACCAGAAGTTGGGGTTATTTATCCTGGGGTTGTTTCAGGGGTAAAAGATTTTGGACTGTTTGTAAAAATATTAAACGGTTTTGAATCAATGGTTCATATTTCTGAAATTACCGGTGAAAGAATTGCAAAAATTGAAGATACCAAAATAAAAGAAGGCGATAAAGTATTTGTAAAATATTTGGGCGCCGATAAACGTGGTAAAACGCGTATGTCTATGGTTGGTATCGATCAGAAAACTGGTAAAGAAATTGAAAAATAATTGAATATGTTTGCGCTTCTTCGGGGGCGCATTTGTAAAAGATGGAGAAAAAGATGGATATGGACGCATTAATGGCACAAGCCAGTGCTTTGCAGGAAAAAGTTAGCGCAGCACAAGAAAGATTGGCGTCAATGCACGTAAAAGGTATCGCTGATGCAGGGGCTGTTATTATTGATATGACGGGAAAATATGATTTAGCAGAAATAAAAATACGCGAAGATGTTATGGCGCTTGGTGCGGCTCGTGTTGAAGCCCTGATAACCGCTGCTTATAATGATGCAAAGGCAAAGGCTGACGAGTTAATTGATACTGTAATGGGCGAGGCCACAGCTGGTATGCCGATGCCGGAATAAAAAAACTGGACAAGTGATAAAAAATGATTTATGATTTGCCCACTGTTTCGGATGTTTAGCTCAGTTGATTAGAGCATCTCGTTTACACCGAGAGGGTCGGGGGTTTGAGTCCCTCAACATCCACCAAGAAAAATGCCATCCGAAAGGATGGCTTTTTACTACCGTTTATGTTGATGTAACCACAATAAAGATTTGGTTATGTAATCATTAGCCCTATTTGCATCAAATTGTATCGTACCTGGTTTCTTTAAATTAAATTCGGCATCAATCCAGGTTTTGTAAATATATGGTACAACTGTTGATATCTTATCAAGGTTTTCAAATACATTTTCACCACATAAACCACCTGCATATCCATGACAGTGTCCTGCAAAATGCGGTTCTTCCCATTTATCTGGGCGCGAACCTGTGCCATAAGAAGAATCGTACAGTAGAGAAAAAGGAACATCTGTTCGGTACAATTTTTTTATGTATGACATAACAATTGGACCATTGTTTAATGAAAATATGAATTCCTTATCAGGGTGAGATTTTATTATATTTCTGATCGCATCTGTTTGTTGCAAGTTCATATTATTATCTATGTTTAATTGCCAACGGCGTATAATTGGTTTCCCTGTTTTGTCGCGCATGTTTAACCACTGTTGTATTTCTGGTGAAATTTTGTTGTTACAAAAATCTATGCACCAATCGTGGGTTAAATGCAGCGCCATGTTTATGTCTGATATATCTTGAGAGTGTAATAATGTTTCAAACCAGTCGTATTGCGGTTTACCCTTTTTTATATAGGAATTAGCAATAACACCGATTTCAATTAATTTTGATTGTTTAGCAAGTTTTATTAAACTATCGATAGAAGTTGACTCATCTGGTCCAGAGCATGTTATATAACGTAAATCCATTTTCTACCTTTTCAAATTTTTATCTATACTTTTAGCATATTAGGACAAAAATAATAACCCTGTCAATTCTCAGAATAAGAACAAAATGTCATTTCTTTTGATTGCGGTTTAGGTTTATAGTATTTATACTATAATCATATAAAAGGAGTCATAGATATGAAAAAATTATTTGCTTTAATTGGGATTATTTCGATGTTAAGTGCATGCGCAACAGTTAATCCTTATACTGGTGAAGCGCAAACATCAAAGGCAGTATGGGGTACGGCTATTGGTGCCGCAACTGGCGCTGCAACTGGTGCGCTGGTAGCAAAAAATAGCGGTGCAGGTGCTTTGGTTGGTGGTTTGGCTGGTGCCGCAATAGGGGGTGGGGCCGGTTATTATTTGGATGTACAAGAGGCAGAATTACGTCAAGAATTGGCTTCAACTGGTGTCAGTGTCGTACGCGATGGAGACAGTATACGTTTAATTATGCCGGGTAATATAACGTTTAAAACAGATTCTTCTGATATAAATGCTGGATTCTATGCAACATTAAATTCTGTTGCCAAAGTATTAAACAAGTATGACGATTCTACGGTTATGGTGTTGGGATATACTGATAGTACCGGTAGCGCAGAATACAATCAATCTTTGTCTCTACAGCGTGCAAATGCCGTGGCGGCATATTTACAGGGGCAGGGCGTAAAAGCGTCTAGGTTTGAAATTATGGGGCTAGGATCGTCTAATCCGATAGCGTCTAATTCTACTGTTGAAGGGCGCCAGCAAAATCGACGTGTGGAGATAAAAATTATTCCAAACAAATAAAAAACCCGCATAAGCGGGTTTTATTTTTGTCTTTGTTCCCAATTTAAAGCATTTGTTATATACTTTACTGCTTTATCTAAATCAAAAATCCTGGTTCCTGGTTTCATTAATCGGCCCTCAGCGTCAATCCATATGTCATCTCTATCTCCTGCAACTTTGGCGATTTTATTAAGGTTTTCTGTAACATTTTCAGGCGATAAACCACCAGCATAACCCTGGGAATGCGTTTTATAAACAGGTTCGTCCCACGATGTCGGGCTGATCCCGGCCCCATAAGAGGCGTCAAACAGTAAGGAAAACTTGGCCCCTGTTTTATTAAGCTCTTTAATAAAATCTTGTAAATCGTGGTTTGAGTTATAAGGAAAAATGAATTCTTGATAAGGAAATGATTTGATGATTTTAGATATTTGGTCAGGATTTGGTATTATTGTTCCGTCCCCCAAGTTTAACTGCCAACGTTTTATCATTGGCATACCTGTTGATTTATGTTTCCTCTGTAATAAATTATTTATTTCTTCTGGGGTGTTCCCTAAACAAAAATCAGAGCACCAATTGTAATTTATATGAATTGCGATATTTAATGGTGTGTGACAAGCATCTGAAATGTTTAAAAGGCGGTTTAACCATAGATTCCTTGGCATACCAGTGCACATACAAGGGCTGTGAGCCTGAATCCCCAATTCTACTTTTTTTGACCCTTTTAATAAATCTACCGCTTTTTCCGCCGGAACGTTTTCTCTGATATCAGAACATGTTATGTATCGTAGTTTCATGAAAGATCTTTTTATTTTGTCTTTTGCCATTTTAATGCGGCAGTTATATATTGTTTTGCTTTATTTACGTCGAATTTTTTTGTGTCAGGATTTTTTAATTTACCTTCGGCGTCAATCCATATGTCATCTCTATCTCCTGCAACCTTCGCGATTTTATTAAGGTTTTCTGTAACATTTTCTGGCGAAAGTCCACCCGCGTATCCTTGTGAATGTGCATCGAATAAAGGTGGACCCCAATTCTTTGCTAATTTACCTGCCCCGCCAGAAGTATCGTATAAAACAGAAAAGTTTATACCCGTTTTATCCAATCTATGTATTCTATTATATTCAGATGAACCATATTGAAAAATGAATTCATTATTAGAAAATGTTTTTAATAATTTTGCAATTTCAGCAGTATTAAACAATTTCGTTTTGCTGCCATAAATATTTATTTGCCACCGTCGAATTACAGGAGAACCATCTGTACGGGTTAAAAGCAACCAATTTTTTATTTCTGGTGCTAGTATCCCTCTACAAAAATTATCACACCATTCCATGTTTACATGGACCGCTAAATTAGGAGCAGTTGGCATGTATAAACTTTCCCTTAAAAGTCGGTTAAACCATTGATTGCGTGGCATATCAGCAGACATTTTAGAAGGGTGGGCCTGTACTGCTATTTCTACAATTGGATCCAATTGTGATAAACGTAATAACGTTTCTACAGCGACGTTTTCCCTTGGGTCAGAACAGGTTATATAACGTAACTTCATTTTGTACCTTTTGTGTTATTTAAACGTAATTGACCGCAGGCACTCCCTATATCCTGACCCCGTTCGCGACGGATTCTTGTATGAATACCGTTTTTTATTAAAATGTCTTGAAATCTGTGTACGGCGTTACCAGATGGTGCGGCAAAATCCCTTTCATCAACCGCATTCCAAGGTATTAGATTTACCATACAGTTTTTACCTTTTAGCAGGGTAGATAATTTCTCTGCATGTTCTGGTGTGGAATTTAATAACTCGGTTTCATCGTCTTTGTTTTTTCTGCCAAGTAATATATACTCTATCATTAATTGTCGGTTATGCAGATTTGAAAATTCTGTTGCTGCGTCTAATACATCTTCTAGTTTATATTTATTATTTATTGGCATAATCTCGCTGCGTAATTCATTGGTTGGTGCATGCAACGATATTGCTAAATTGATAGGCCGCCCCCATTTGGTTAGTTCTTTAATTCCAGGAACTATTCCACAAGTAGAAACAGTTATCTTTCGCCATCCGATACCCATATCAGAATTGGCTCGTTCTATAAAACCAATTACATTTTCAATGTTTTGCAGCGGTTCCCCTGTACCCATTATAACGATGTGAGAAACGTCATTATTATTTGCGTCACCATTTGGGTGTATCGGTTTGTCTGAAAATTTATCGTTACGCAATTCCCATTGTGCAACTAGAATTTGAGAATATATTTCATTTACGGTTAAATTGCGCTTCAATCCTAATAAAGTACTGGCACAGAACTTACACCCCATGGCGCAACCAGCTTGAGAACTGACACAGACACTATTACCATAACTAGTTCGCATTAAGACGCATTCAATCTGTTCGCAATCATTTAATTCAAGTAAAAATTTCGTCGTTTGACCGTCTGAAGAGTCTAATCGTTTTATTATACGAACCGGTAACGTTTGAGCAATACAATCCAGGTCTAGGCGCAATTTTTCTGGTAAATTTTTCATAGATTTGAAATCTGGGGCGCCCCGATTTAACCATTCACGAATTTGTTTCGCACGAAATTTTGGTTGTCTAAGCTTTGTTATAAACTCAACTAATTCTGTATCTGTTAAATTAAATAATATAGTTTTCATAATGCGTATCTATCATCATTTATAACAACAACTGCTTTGCGTCGTAGTTGTTTAAGTTGTTGATCTGCAACGAACATGGCCTGTTTGAATAGAGTGTTTTGTTCTATCATATCATCCAACTTTCCGTATTCTGAGGTCTTTTTAGTATCACATACCAATAATACAGAACGATCTATAACTGGCGACCAAGTTAATTTTGGCAATGTAGCAACGCGTTCGCGAATGTCTTCGGCAAGTTCATATTGCAAAGCGGTAAATTTTTGTGGCATCCCACCCAAATTTTGCGCCATTTGCATCGCTTCATCACAACTTTTTGGTTTCGTTAGTTTGGCCGCTACGTCTGCAGGTATATCAACCAAACGAATCAGCGTCATTTCTATTGGTAAACCTTGTTCTCGTGCAATATCTGCGCGTTCTGCGGCAACGTCTGCTTCTGTTACTTCTATAGTTGGCAGAATGGTTCTTGCCACGATTATTTGCCATGCTATTTCTGCACGCATCGCAGATTTTGCCATTTGTTTTTCTGTTTCTGATAAATCCCCCAGATTCATTTTTTTCAGTTCTTTTTCTACGGTATCGTCGTCTGGTATCGCATTGAAATTTTTTGCGTAGGCTAACTTTACGTTGTCGTCAATAATGTTTTGTAAAGCAATCCGACGATTATCTGTAGCCGCGTTACCCTGTTTTGCCATAAGAGTTGTTCGTGCTGTTATATCTGTATCCGTTATTGGTTCCCCGTTAACAGATGCAACGACAGATGCGGCGTTTACGGATTGAATACAAAACAAAGAAAATATGATCGCAAATATTCTTTTCATAAAATTCCTTCCTTGGTGTTAATATTTCTGACCATTTATACTCATTCCAAATTTGAATTGAAAGGTTGTATTACCAACGTAGTCATACTTAATAGCATTATCTTTACGATATTGTAGCGATAAATAATAACATGGGTGCGTATAGAATATCCCACCTGTATGGCGTTGGAATCTATCATACGTAGCATTATATACTGCGTTAAAACGTATTGCCCATCTATCAGATAACTGTATGCCGACGCCCCCCATAATTTCGTTTATATTTTCACCCTCTGTATATTCATCAATAAATTGCTGTGACCACATATGGCTGATGTTAATAAAGTTTTTCGATTTCCAGAGATATGCGGATGTTTCTATGTGTCGTAAAGATAAATCAGATTGATCAAATCTGAAACGAGAGGATATTCTTATCCATTTTGAGTTATTATAACTAATTCTACCAACATAATCAGATGCACCATTATGAAAGCCGCTATTTAAATTTGTATCGGCGCGTTCGTCAAAATCATATGTTTGACCTAAAAACAGTTCAAACATTTTTCCAGTAGTATTAAATGCGGTATAGCGAACACCGTAATCGGCATATGTCCCATTTTCCCATAGATCTAATCCAGCAAACCGGTTATCAGAAAATAACGTTGTGTCTGATAAAAAAGCACCAGCTGAATCGTTATTTAATGTGAATTGGTCTTCATCTGTTTTGCGCATTATCGTTAATCTTGCCCGCGGTTCTATAACCTGTGTCCATTTAGAAGATGGTTTAAATAACGGCAAACCCCATTCTACGTAACCACTTGGCAAGAAACGATCTTTTAAACCAGAAAATTCAGAGGCATCAATCATTTCTGAATTATTAAAATTATACACGTCATATCTAGTAGATAAACTGGCCGTTATTCTATTTCCTCCCCATAAGGTCCAAGGTGATACAATACGAGCGTCACCTATTAAACGTTGAGAAGCCGTCCCATCACCAGATATACCCAAAACATCGGCATCTAATACAAGATAGGTTTCTTTAAAGAACGGGGTGGTTTGATATGTTGCTCTTATGTTCGGTAAGATGTTACCAGATGGGGCTGTATATGTCCCCGTTGATCTACGTAATTCTTGGAATATATGCGCATCTGCAACAACGTAACTGGATTGACCGAAAACTTCTAACTTTGCACCAGAATCCAAATATGGCTGATCATCATAAAATCCATACCTCTGCATGAATGTTTTATCAGATGCACGTTCTAAGAAGACGGTTGCGCGTGTGTATTCTCCGAGTTCTATAACGTCATTATTAAATATGTACCAACGATTTTCTCCGGCTTTGTTGTGAGTAAATGCACCGTGCGTTCGATATTGTGAATGGTCATAATTTAACCGATGTTCCATTTGGAACAATGGATTCTCTTGAGTTAAATATGATGTCGTTATAGTCAAGTCATGGGTGTCAGAAAAATTTATGTATATAGGTACATTTATTTGCGTTCCCATGTTATTGGTTGATTCAAAATCGGGCATTAAAAATCCCGTCTTGTATTTTACGCTTGGGTCTGGCATTTCATAAAAAGGCAGCCAAAACACTGGTATATTATATGTCCAAAGTACCGAGTTAAAGAACTTTAACATATGGGTGTCTATATTATGAATAATTTTAGACGCCTTTATTTCCCAAGCGTTTCCGTATGCGTCGCAATCATCACATGCGGTAAACATCGCTTTATAAGCAATTGTTTTTTCACCTTCATGAACGACATTATTTGATTCGACATAGACATGATCACCCAGCCATAATTTTATATCATCACCAGATAGTTCTTGTCCGTTTTTGGATAAATAAGAATCCGTCAACGTCATACGCTGACCGGTTTGATTAATTATTTCTGTGTTACCAGATGTTTTTATCGTTTCTGTTTTTACATCATATTCTATTTTATCAGAAGTTATTGTTTTTGGGGTTTCTATATCAAGAGACACGGCTTGTGCATAAGCCGGAATACAACTTAATAAAAGAAACAGATTAAACTTTCTCATTTTTTAAATAATATAAATAATATCCCGCCTAATGTTGCAAAAATACCTAATGCCAGCAATAAAAACTGCGTTACACTACCGACCATATTAGATAAAGACATAAATAAAGACATAACTACCGCCATTGCAGCAACTGCAAGCGCAGGAGCAAAACTTGCCCGGCGTCGTAATAGTGACGAACGCAATAATATGGTTGCACACAATGCAGCAAGTATCAAATTCATAAGCGGGCCTAATAATCTGGTGCATAATTCTGCTAGCACGACCTGGTGTTGTTTTTCCGAAGGTGAGTCTAATACAGACATTAACAATAAAGACGTGGGTACGCGCCGAACACGAAATGAATTTTCACCTTCTTTATCTTCAACGTTTAAGTCCATATCGAAATTATCAAATGTGCCGGTTGTCAAAGTTTCGCTTTTTGACTGTAAAGCACCGTTTTTCATTACTATAGATAATCCCCTTGGCGTAGAAACCAACTTACCTTTTTCAGCAAATATAGTTATTGGGGAATTTTCATCTCTCATATCAGATAACATTACTTGGCTTAAATCATGCCCAGATACCTTATCAACATAAACAACCAAACCATCTGCTAGTTCTGTAAATGCAGATTCTTGTAACTTCAGGTGAGCTAAACCATACCTTAGATTCCATTGGGTTGAATAAAATAATGCCTGGCTTTGTGGGACAACCCATATATTTAACATAAAATGTAATATGGTCAGCACTAAAGCCATCGCTAAAGCAGGACGAGCCAACTGTTTTGGTGATAATCCAGATGACGTCATAACAGTTATCTCATTATCTGATATAAGTTTATTATATATAAATATAATCGCGATAAATGTGACGAATGGTATGATAATGGATACTATAAAAGGGACCATAAGGATAGTCATACCCAAAAAACTAGTTATATCTATGCCATAGTTTAATAAGAACTTCATCATGGACATAATTTGTAACATCCAAGCCAGTCCAGTTAATACCAATAACAGCATTATAAAAATCGCGACCAGCTGACGCGTAAAATATCTATTTATTATTTTCATAATTTGAAGTATAAAGCCCAAAAGCGATAGCGTCAAATCTTATTTATGAAGATTAGTGATGTTGTGTAGATTTTTCTTGATTTTATTCGATTCGGCGTAAATAATTAGTGTGTTCTTAAAAGTTTTTTAAGAGCGGGGTTGAAAAACCCCGCTCTTTTAGTAAAAAGAGACATGATAAACAAATAGAAGGAGATTACAAATGTCTTTTGTTTCTATGCCCCGTCAAGATTTGTTATTGGCTATTGATTCTTTGGCCCAAGAAAAACAAATTGATCGTGAAATAGTTATTGATTCTTTAGAAGCGGCTATTGCGAAAATAGCAAAGCATAAGTATGGTGAAGAATTTAATATTACAGCAGAAATAGACCGTAAAAATGGGGCCATTCATGTAAAGCGTTTGTTTGAGGTCATAGAATCCCCAGAGGCCAAGGGTGAAGAATATGATGCTAATACTATGCTTACGGTTGAGAAGGCGAAAAAATATGCAAAAGACCCAAAGGTTGGGGATGTAGTTGAGGATCCTTTACCAGAACCAGAATTTGGGCGTATGGCTTTTCAGACGGCAAAACAAATTATGACTGCACGCGTTCGTGACGCTGAAAAGGGACGCCAATACGAAGAGTTTAAAGATAATATTGGTGATATAGTTAGCGGTGTTGTTAAACGTATTGAGTTTGGAAATGTTTTTGTTGATATTAATGGCAAAGCTGAAGGTTATATCAAAGGAACAGAATTGATCCCAGGGGAACGCTTGGGCGTTGGGGATCGCGTTCGTGCATTAATTATGGATGTTGCGCGTTCAAATTCTGGGCCACAGATTTTCTTAACTCGTACCCATCCGATGTTTATGGAAAAACTATTCGTTCAAGAAGTTCCGGAAATTTATGAGGGCATTATTAAAATAAAATCTGTTGCGCGTGCACCAGGAAGTCACGCAAAGATAGCAGTTGAAACTCAAGACCCATCTATTGATGCAGTTGGTATGACCGTTGGTATTAAAGGTACTCGCATTCAACCGGTTATTAATGAGTGCCATGGTGAAAAGATAGACGTAATATTATATTCAGAAGATCCGGCAGTGTTTATAGTTAATGCTATGCAGCCGGCAAAGGTAGCAAAGATTATCGTTGACGAAGATACAAGAAGTGCTGCGGTTGTGGTAAATGAAGATCAACAGTCTTTGGCAATTGGGCGGCGCGGTCAGAACGTCCGTCTGGCTTCTCAATTAACGGGATGGAATATCGATGTTATGAACGAAGCAGAAGAACAAGAAAGACGCGCTAAAGAAGTAAAAGAAAAAACAGAATTGTTCATCAGTGCGTTGGACGTTGATGAAATGTTGGCACATTTATTAATTACAGAGGGGTTCAGAACGATCGAAGAAATTGCATTCGTTGATGTTTCTGAACTTCAAAGTATAGAAGGGTTTAACGCAGAATTGGCAGCGGAATTACAAAATCGTGCAAAGGATTATTTGGCTCGTCAAGAAACTCAGTATAAAGAAGAAGGTCATAAACTGGGCATGGCGGATAGTCTGTTAGAATTTGATTTTATTAAACGTCCTATTATAATGCAATTAGGTAAAGCAGGAATAAAGTCTTTGGAAGATTTAGCAGATTTATCTACGGATGAATTGATTGAAATCTTGGGAGAAGATACGATGAGTCCTCGTTTGGCCGGTCGTGTAATTATGAAAGCGCGTGAGCTGGCGTACGGAATCACACAGGGTGAAGACTAATTTAACGGAGTACATTTTATGGCGACATTGACACTTGGAAAATCTGTAACTATAGATGCGGTACAAAGTAAAAAGGGCGATGCAGTATTCGTAGAACGCCGTCGTCGTGTTGTTGCACCTGGGAGCAAGGAATTGCGTGAAGAACCTGTAACACCGACCGCACCTAAAAGCGCAGCCGATGAAAAATTACGTGCTGTTTTAGAAGCGGCACGTGCGCGCGAAGAAGAAAGACAAAAACGTGCAGCAGAAGAAGCGGCACAACGCGCAGCGCGTGAGGCAGAAATTGCACGTGAAAATCGCGAATATGAACAAGTTAAGGAACAATTGGCGGCCAGAGAAAACATTGTTGATGAAACCATAGATGCACCGGTTGAAAAAAATATTGCTGCGCAGAAAAAGCAATTTTCTTCATCTCGGGCAAAACAAAATCGTGATGATGATGATATGGATATGGGGCGTCCGTCAAAGTTTGGCAATTCTAAAAAAGAGTTTAAGAAAACCGGAAAAATATCATTACATGATATTGTAATTGGGGGCGATGACGACGACGATGATGAGATAGGTTTGCGTGGCGCAAACCGTCGTAGATCTGAAGCATCTTTAAAGCGTTTTCGTGAAAAGGCTCGAGCTATATTTGCTGCACCCCAGAAAGTAGAGCATGTTGTAACATTGGGTGATACGATCACTGTTAAAGACTTAGCTGGGGCTATGGCGGAAAAGGTTGGTAATGTAATAAAAAAATTGATGGAAATGGGGATGATGGTTTCTCAGAACCAGTCAATAGATGCAGATACAGCAGAATTAATTGCAGGCGAATTCGGTGCAAAAGTAAAACGTGTAGATGTGAAACCTTACGCCGATCAATTGGAACGCCAACCAGATCCAGAACATATGCAACCTCGTTCACCGGTGGTTACTGTGGTGGGGCATGTTGATCATGGTAAAACGTCTTTATTAGACGCCTTTCGACATGCGAATGTGGCTGCTCGTGAAGCAGGCGGAATTACTCAACATGTTTCTGCATACGAAGTTAAGTCTAAATCGGGGGCAATGATTACGTTTTTAGACACACCTGGTCATGAAACATTTACTGCAATGCGTGCTCGTGGTGCACAAATGGCGGACATTGTGGTTTTGGTTGTGGCGGCGAATGATTCTATAATGCCACAAACAATAGAGGCAATTAATCATATTCGTGCTGCAAAGGTTCCGTTTATTGTTGCTATAAATAAGATTGATTTGCCAGATGCTGATCCGCAACGTGTTAAAACAGATTTGTTGCAACAAGAAGTTCAAGTTGAAGAACTTGGAGGCGATATACAGTGTGTAGAGATTTCCGCAACAAAACATATTGGCCTAGAGAAATTAGAGGAAGCGATATTGCTGCAGGCGGGAATTATGGATTTAAAGGCAGACCCAGATATGCCGGCTATCGCATATGTTGTTGAGGCTAAAATGGAACGCGGCTTGGGAGCCACGGCAACGGTTTTGATGCGTCAAGGAACTTTGGCCATTGGTGACGTATTTGTTGTTGGTGAGACGTTTGGTCGTGTTCGTGGGTTAATAAATTCTGCTGGTGAAAGGGTAAAATCGGTAAAACCTGGGCAGCCAGCGGTCGTTTTAGGTTTAGATTCTGTACCGAACGCCGGTGATGATTTGCACGTTATGGAAACAGAAGCGCAGGCTAGAGAAGTTGCGGCATATCGTACACAGAAAGCAAAAGATAAGGCAAATGCGGTTAAGCGTTCTTCTTTGCAAGAGTTATTCGCAAAGCGTGACGCAAATAAGAAATTAGTCTTGCCGATCGTTTTACGTGCAGATGTTCAGGGTAGCGTTGAAGCTATAACAGATATGTTGAAAGAAATAGATACAGATAAAGTATCTGTAGAGGTTCTGTCGTCTGGTGTTGGACAAATAACCGAGGGCGACATACGTCTTGCGGCTGCATCTGGTGCAATAATAATTGCTTTTAACGTTCGTGCAGATTCCGCTGTGCGTGACATGGCACGATCATCTGGTGTAGATATTCGCTATCATAGCGTTGTGTACCGCATTACTGATGAAATCAAAGAAATTTTATCTGGTAAATTGGCACCAGAAAGAAAAGAGAACTTTATTGGTTATGCAGATGTTATAGCTTTGTTTACAGTTGGAAAGGGAATTAGAGTCGCGGGTTGTCGCGTTAGTGAGGGAGTTATAAAGAAAGAGGCTTTTGTCCGTCTGTTACGTAACAATGTTGTTATTTATGATGGAAAAATTGGTGAATTACGTCGTGAGAAAAACGAGGTAAAAGAAGTCTCTGGTGCAGGCGTTGAATTTGGTATGTCATTTGATAAATACAATGACTTAAAAGAAGGTGATCGCGTAGAATGCTACGAGGTTGAAGAAGTTCGCGCTAAATTATAAGAATATGGTTATAAAAAATACCGGCTTTTGCCGGTGTTTTTTTACTTGTTTTCAAACGGGTTCTCTTCTTTCTTATACTCAATTACAATTGGTAAATGTTCCCAATGTAATGCTTCTGCCAGACCGCGGCGCAAGTATCTGGTATAAGATTCTGGGATATCTGATGCGCCACCAACATTAATTGTTATTTTCATTGGATGACGTCCAGTTTGACGGGCGAACTTTATTTTCATCGGTCGCTTTAATCGTGACATTGGTGGTTGTCGCGATGCAATTAATTTCTCGATAATACGATTAATTAAACTTGTCGGTGCATCGGTATTAGATATATCCCATTGTTCGTAAATTCGGCGAAACATGTTCTGTACACCCGTTCCTGTTTCAGCAGATATAGCCAAAATCATAGGTTTTATTATCTGATGAAATGAATTTGTAAATTGGTGTTTTAATTTTAATAATTTTTCATCACGAATATCTGGATCTACTAAATCCCACTTGTTTAATGCTACGCATAGTATTTTTCCTGCGTCATAAACGCGCGAAGCAATCCCTAATGCTTGGTTTTCAATATTACGCGTTGCATCTACAACTAATATTACGGCATCAGATTTTTCAATTGCGTCTAAAGATTTTAATGCTGACAACGTTTCTACGTCATCTTTTATGCCAGCCTTACGGCGTAGCCCTGCTGTATCCATTAAAATTATATCTCGTCCATAAAAAGATGCAGGTATTTTTACGGTGTCACGAGTAATCCCAGGTGCATCCATTACTATTTGTCTTTTTTCACCAAGTACTCGGTTAACAAGAGTTGATTTGCCGACGTTTGGCTGACCCATAACAGCGATTTTTAATTTTTGCGACAGACTTTCGTTTACTGTATTATCTTGGTCGTTTTTAGGTGCAATGCCGTCCAGAAATTCATATATCTTTTCAAACCCAGATTTATGTTCTGCCGAAATCATAATTGGTTCACCAAAACCAAGTTTATAAAAATCATGTATATCTGCTAATTTTTTTCCTGATTCTGCTTTGTTGGCCAATAATAATACAGGTGCATGTGTCTTTCGCCGCACTAAACGTGCCCAATCTATATCTGCAGGGGTCAGTCCGACACGACCGTCTACAACAAAAAGCAGAGCATCGGACGCAGCGATAGTCTCGATTGCCATAGCAGTAGAATCTGCTGCAATACCTGTTTTTGCTGTTTCAAGTCCGGCGGTATCAAATACAAGCCATGCACGATCGCGCATGGTTCCACTGATTGTATCGCGTGTAACCCCAGGACGATCATGTACCAATGCATCCCTGGTACCAGTTAGTGCATTAAATAGTGTTGATTTGCCAGTATTCGGGCGTCCGGCAATAGTTAGTCTTAACATTACTTTTTCCATTGATTTTTTTTCATTATAAAGCAAAAATAGAAATAATCAAATTGGGGGTAAAAGAATGATGAAAAAAATAAAGAACGGTTTAAAACGTCTGAAAGATTTAATAATAAACCCAAAACGTTATTTCACTAAAATTGTTGCCGATGGAAACATGGAAGAATCTATGTTAAAGGCTTTTATATATGGTTTAATGGGCGGATGCTTGGTCCTGCTGTTGCGGTTACTTGGTGGTGCTACAATCACTATTGGTGCAGTATTTACCGCATTAATCATAGTACCTGTATTGGCGGTTGCTTTATTGTTCGTTTTCGGTGGATTAATGATGTTGGTGTCAGAAATAACTGGTGGCGAGCGTGATTGGGAAATCGCAATAAAAGGTTTGGCTTCTGTTTTCTTTGTTTATCCAGTTGTGTTAGTGTTAGATGCATTGGCTTTTAATTGCACTTCTATGTGGATAATAAGTTTAATCGTAGATGCATACGTGTTGTTTTTATTTTATAACATTGCTTTATACTGTATGCGTGGTAAACGAAGCAATGTCATAATAGTAATTTCTATATTGGCCTTATTTTTAGTTACTGTTTATACGACAGATTATCGTATTGGGTGGTTTATGCTAAAGAATGCTAGCGCTACTTTAGCGTGTTTGTTGTAAAAGGATTCTTGATTTTTATGGCTTTTTGTGATATAATACCATCCAAATAAAAAAGTTATTATTGTCCGCCATCGGCGGACTTTTTTGATACCAAACGTATTTCCGTTTGGTTTTTTATTTACAACAAAAAAGGAAAACAAATGTATCTGATAGAATATACAGGTGATGGTCAAACTACCGAATTTGAGTTTTCATTTCCGTTTTTTAAGGCCGCCGATGTAAAGGTGTCTATAAATTCTGAACTTTTGGTCCAAGGAGCCTTTACAGTTACCTTTTCAGAACTTGCACAAAGCGATGGTATGTATTCTGGGGGACGCGTAATTTTTACTGATGCGCCAGCGTTAGGAGCAGATATTCGTATATGGCGTAAAATTGATTTGGCAAGGGTGATAGACTATCAACCAACTTTGCCGATACAAACAGAGAGTCTTAATGCAGATTTTAATTTTATGTTAGAGTATTTAAAAGATTTATACGAACTTGATGGTGATGTAGCAAATATTGAAAATGGTTTGCAGTTTTTAGATTCTATACAAGATCAAATAGAAAAATTAGGTAATCTAGGGGAATTGGCTAAAAAAGACGAAATACCAGATGTTAGTAATTTTGCAACTAAAGATGAGATACCAGATATAAGTAATTTGGCCGAAAAAGATCATACCCATGACATGTCTGAATATGCAACGAAAACAGAGGTATCAACTGGTCTAAGTTCAAAGCAAAATTCTTTGACGAATGCTGAAATGCAAGCCGTTGATTCTGGTATTACTGAAAGTAAAGTTGCCACATATGATGCTTATGCCCAACAGATTGCAGGTAAAGTTAACACACAACAGGGCAGTGCAAATGCAGGAAAGGTTTTACAAGTTGGCAATGACGGTAATTTATTTTTGTCTTCAGAAGGCTCGGGAATTCTTTCCGTAAATCATGATAATACATTGTATGGAAGTGGTACTTCATCTGATCCTTTAGGTGTATCAAGTAACGAGCGGATATGTAATAAAATTGCGAATTGTATACTGCAAAAACCTCAGAATATAAATTTAACTCTTTCAAATGGCGTGTTGACGCTAAAAGCTGGTAGTACGGTTTATGTTCCTAATGGAACGGGTAATTTTGTTGCTATAACAACTAACGCAGATATTACAAGAAGCAACCTTTCTGGAACTAATGTATTAATTGTTGCTACCCCCGGAGCGGACCTTAATAGTATTCAATCACTTGGTG
>CALXQT010000025.1 GCA_944390835.1 uncultured Alphaproteobacteria bacterium
AAATCGGGGGGCTTGAATGGCCGTTATATACCCGCCCGTCGGCATGGCGTGGACGTAAAGTCCCAGAAGTCCTGCTGTCCGGTCATCACGGCAATATAGAAAGATGGCGGAAACAACAATCGGACGAAATAACAAAAGAACGTCGTCCGGATTTAATAAAGGAAAAATAAAATGAGCATTATTAAAAAAATTGAAGCGGCCCAAGTTGAAAAATTAAAGGGCGACAAAAAAATCCCTGCCTTCAAGGCTGGTGATACTGTCAAAGTTCACGTAAAGATTAAAGATGGTGACAAATTCCGTATTCAGGTTTTTGAGGGCGTCGTAATTGCGCGTGATGGCGGTGAAGGAAATAATGCCTCCTTTACAGTACGTCGTGAATCTTATGGGGTTGGCGTAGAACGTAAATTCCCATTATACAGTCCTGCGATTGAAAAAATTGAGAAAGTTCGTACAGGTAAGGTTCGTCGTGCTAAATTATTTTTCTTGCGTGGATTGTCCGGCAAAAAAGCTCGTATTGTTGAAGATTTGTCGGCATCGACAGCAGAAAAAAAAGCGGATAAGTAATATTTTTCTTATTTGTCTTTTATGAAAGCCCGCTTTTTACGCGGGCTTTATTTTATGTGTTTAGGTATTTAATAATTTGACTTTGGTATAGAGCAACGGTAATATATCAGATATGAAAAAAATATTTCTATTTACAATTTTTCTGCCTTTACTTTTATTCGTTCCTATGCAGGTGAACGCGTATATTGATCATCAAAATGCAGTTGTAACTATTATGAATAAAGCGGCAGGAAAGGTTCAAACCTTAACCATACCTGTCGGGCAAAAATCAGAATACGAAAAGTTAAGTTTACTCGTTCGTTCTTGTAAACAAACAGACCCTTTTGATGCACAGGATTTTTTTATGTTTATCGAAATTTCTAAACCAGGTGACGGTAAAATATTTAGTGGTTGGATGAGTGCAAATGAACCGGGCGACAATCCTATGCAGGATGCAGATTATGATTTATGGTTAGTTAATTGTGAATAATATACGCAGGGGGAAAAGATGAATTTTATAAAGAAATATTTAAAGTTTTTTATTGGGGTTGCGGCGTTGATCCTTGTCGTGGTTGTATTATCTTTTGCTGTTCAAACAGGTGACTTAGAAAACGGCGACCTTAGACAATGGCGCAGTGCAGATTTGACCCGTCGTACTACAGCGGCTCAGATATTATCTGCGTCTGACGAGAATTTAGACTTGTTGGTTCAATGTGTGGATAAAATAGCTACCTTACCGGAATCTGGGGAAATGGCTGTACGCGATGCTGTATCGTTATGCTATACTGGAATTCAGGTTAATCAAAACAACTAATTATGAAGTTTATTATGCAAAGATTAATACTGTTGCTTGTATTAGTCGGATGTAATAATCCCGTAGTCTCAAATATAGGAAATGAATATAAGGGTGCAATATATGCTTTTGATCCTTTGGGAGAAGATGCATCCCCGGATTTGGACCCCCTGATAAGAACAGATGCGTTTGATTGTACCACCTTTGTAGAAACAGCGTTGGCGGGCGGAAACGTGGATAAATTAACAGAAATACGTTACAAAAATGGGGAAGTCAGTTTTTTAAACAGGAATCATTTTATTGAAACTGATTGGTTACCAAATAACTCAGCATTAGTCGAAAATGTCAGCTCAGACTATGCTTTGACCGCCACACGTATTGTTACAATAGATAAAAAATCTTGGCTAAAAAAAGTGCATGGAATAGAGTCCGATTTCCAACCAGTAACAGTATCGTTAGATTATATACCTTATAGTAATTTAAAACGTATAGAGTCTTCAGAGCCTTTAATAGTTTTATTTATTACTGGAAAAAGCGAAAAAAGTGATAAAATAGGCACAGATATTGCTGTGGTACATATGGGGTTTTTGTTGCCAAACGGAATGTTAAGGCATGCTTCCTCTCAATATGGTTTCGTGATGGATACGGATTTTTATAAATACGCAGCAAATCGTGCAAAAAACAAAGATAGTTTGGGTGTAATGTTAGTGAGAATAAAATGAGTGAAGAAAAAATAATTCAGATGGATATGGGTAAGTTACAAAATGCTTCGCATAATGTTGATGCATCAGGTCGCCCGTTATTGTGTTTGGGTATAGAGTCTTCTTGCGATGAAACCTCTGCGGCAATAGTTGATTCTGATCGTAACATTTTATCACACATAATTTATTCTCAAATTCCAGAACATCAAAAATATGGAGGTGTGGTTCCTGAATTAGCGGCACGCGCACATATATTGGCAATAGATGACGTGATTAATAAAACATTAGAAGCCGCTGGTAAGACGATAAATGATATGGATGTTATTGCTGCAACTGCTGGGCCTGGTTTGATTGGTGGGGTGTTAATAGGTTGGATGGCGGCAACAGGTATTGCTCAATCTACAGGAAAACCGTTAGTCGCGGTGAATCATTTAGAGGGCCATGCACTTGTTCCTCGTCTGCATGCCGCAGCCGCAAATGGTACGGATGGTTCGCATGATGTAGAATTTCCGTATTTGTTAATGTTAGCGTCAGGTGGTCACTGTCAGATTTTGTTAGTACGTGGAGTTGGTCAGTATGAAATGATCGGGCAAACGTTAGATGATAGTGCTGGCGAGGCATTTGATAAAGTTGCAAAAATGTTGGGGCTTGGATATCCCGGCGGTCCCGTTGTAGATAAGCGTGCTTCTCAGGGTAATCCAAAAGCATTTAAGTTTCCAAGACCTTTGTGTGACAAACCAGGATGTGATTTTTCGTTTAGCGGTATTAAAACAGCAGCACGTTCTTTTTTAACAAAGGAAGAACCACCATATTCGGATGCTTTTATAAATGATTTTTGTGCGTCTTTTCAAGCAGCAGTTGTTGATTGCATTATAGACAGATTACAGAATGCTTTTAAGGACGACCGTGTAATTAGTGCATCGCCTAAAACATTGGTTGTTGCTGGTGGTGTAGCAAAGAATAGTGCTGTGCGGGCTGCTATGGAAGAATTGGCCTCGGAACAAGGAGTTGTTTTTGCGGCGCCGCCGATGAATTTATGTACTGATAACGGTGCAATGATTGCATGGGCAGGTTTGGAAAATTATAAACTTGGACGTGTGGTAACGGCTCCGGTTGCCCCTCGCCCGCGTTGGCCGTTAACGGAACTATAACTAGAATCTTTGGGTTTAAATATGGTAACTAAAAAGAGTTTTTATGATTCTGCAACAGAAAGACTTATGAAACAGGTTCGTTCTATGGCACTGCCTGCAGATTTTGAAACTCGTTATGATTTATCAGAAATGGTGTTGCGTTTTCGCGAAGCGTTCAAAGACCCAATTATAAGAGAACAAGTTCTTAGTCATAAATATGAAGCGAGCCGTCTGAAAGAAGAACGTTTTTCTGCTGGTTTCTGCGGTATTGCTAGTTATACTTGGAACCATTTGTTTCGTATGCCGGATAGATCTGAAATATGGCGTTTAAAGCAATATTCAAATAATAAAAACATATATGGTTTAGTTAATCATGTGTGGTTAGAAAATGTCTTTGATGGGTCGATATTAGATTTATCCTTTGATCAATCAATAGATTCGCAAGGTAAAATTGTTGAAATACCCTACTCTCTTGGTCAATATGCCGACAGCCATTTTAATTTTCAACGCGCTTTTAATTTCGCTAGTCATATAAATGTTGATTTAGAGGGAATCGTGTTTATAAATAACTTATTTAATCAGCGTAACTGATTTCCACCAAAAAAGTTGCAAAATTGGCTATTTTTTGCTATAATTTGCGCATGCCAAATAAACTTAAATCTTATGATGCCGCCACGCAAAATCTGATGCTATTAGCAATGGATTACGAAGTTCCACAGATTGGTAAATTCAGTCTGGAAGAGATGGTCTATTTATTAAGAGAATCTTTTAAATATAAGTTGACGTATAAGAAAGTTTTTGATGAGTATTTAGAACGAAGATGTGATCCTGCAACGGGTTTTTGTTTGGTCAGCAGTTATTATATATATGAAAGAACCGGTGGGGATAAAATTTGGACTTTAATGAAAACGCCAATTCATTGGTGGCTACAGCATAAGCAATATAGTGGTCCTTTTGATATAACTTATACTCAATTCAAAGACCCTTTTCCGTATTATACTGGTGTACCAGAAACGAAAATTTATACAGATGAAGACTTTGCACAGATTCTTCGTGAAAAAGCATATATTCTTGGTAAACAAGCGGGACTAGAATAGTTATGATTATGAAAAAGCCAGAACCTTTCGTTCAACCAGACATGATATTCAGCGTATCTGACGCATCCGCATTGCTAAAAAACGTTGTTGAAACAGCCTTTCCTCGCATTCGCATTCGTGGTGAATTGTCGCAAATAACACGGGCTACGTCTGGGCATATGTATATGACTATAAAGGATTCTGGTGCCGCGATATCTGCTATTGTTTGGCGAGGAACTCCCATTCCTTTTAAATTAGAAGATGGTTTAGAGGTTATAATAACAGGACGATTCACAACTTATCCAAGCCGCAGCACTTATCAAATTGTCGTTAGTGAAATAGAAATGGCAGGTGTCGGTGCCATTTTAAAAATGTTAGAAGAGCGGAAACGTAAATTGGCTGCAGAGGGCCTGTTTGATCAAGCCAGAAAAAAACCAATTCCTCGTTTTCCACGACGCATAGGTATAGTAACCAGTCCAACTGGTGCCGCGTTTCAAGATATTCAAAACAGGTTGCGCGAACGTTTCCCTGTGGAAATTATTTTATACCCCGCAACAGTTCAGGGTGTTACAGCTGCGTCGGAGATCGCATCTGGTATAGAATATTTTAACCGTGAAAAAAATGTTGATGTAATAATAGTTGCACGTGGTGGTGGCTCATTAGAAGATTTATTGCCTTTTTCTGAAGAGGTTGTTGTGCGTGCCGCAGCAGCCAGCGAGATCCCATTGATATCCGGCGTTGGACATGAACCAGATTGGATGTTAATTGATTATGCGGCTGATCTTCGTGCCCCTACTCCAACTGGTGCCGCAGAAATGGTTGTACCAACAAAACTTTCTTTGATCCAAGAAATGGATAATTTGTGGCATAGATTATCTAGTTCCTTTACTACGAGACTCGCTAACTCTAAATCAAGCCTTGATT
Source organism: uncultured Alphaproteobacteria bacterium (assembly GCA_944390835.1). Taxonomy (GTDB): domain Bacteria; phylum Pseudomonadota; class Alphaproteobacteria; order Rs-D84; family Rs-D84; genus Enterousia. The sequence goes on from CALXQT010000025.1 coordinate 5,168, forward strand.
CTATTAGTATTAAAAGCCCAAAACAAGTTTTAATGGAACAACAGCAGCGTATAGATGATACAACACGCACGATGAATATTATTATATCCAGCAAATTAGCATACGCTCACCAACGTATGGATATTGTATCTGGTTTTCCTAATATATTACAAAATAAAATGTCGGTAATGGCACAATCTGTCGCTCATTTAGGTCAAATGCTGAATTCGTTAGGATATAAAAGTGTGTTGCAACGAGGATATGCAATCGTTAGAGATTCTAATGGAGAAATAATCAGCCGTGCAAGTAATGTGAATATTCCTGCAACGTTGGAATTTGTAGACGGAATTAAGAAAATATAAATCCTTGAGTTTTTCCTTCGTATAAGCTATCATAATAATTGAATCCAAAGGGATATTGGGTTCGGGGTCGTCAAAAAGCCCATAATCAAAGCGATATAAAAGCATATCGTATCCGCAGCACAACTGTGGCGCGTATTATGCCGCCTTTTTTGTTGTGCACCCCGACCGTTGGTCGGGGAGCTGTTGGTTATAAAATAGGATCTTGTATCTGAAGACCAGCGGGGTCATTTCTTTGATTATGATTTTTTGAACTCCCCGACCGCCAAAACTCTGGCGGTTTTAATTTTAACCAGGAGAGGTAAAAAATGAGAAGAAATGTTTTTTTATTGCTTTTTTTATTGTTTGATCCAATGTTGCTTAATGCTGGTACTTATATTGATACAGCAGGGTTTGCCGCAGAATGCAAGATTTCTGGTGCCGGTATGCAGTCTGGAGAACTACCAGCTGCCTGTTCAGTTTGGTGTAAGCAACAATATGGCAATACCTTTAATGGCTCAATGGTAATTGCCACACAGTGTGAGTCACTTGGAATTATAAATTATTCATATGAATATTGCTGTACCAATAATGCTACCCTTGATATTGTGCGTGATTGTACGTGTGATGATCCGCATCAAATTACTTATATAGGTAAGACGGGTGGGGCATCGTATAAAAAGACTCTTAATTACGATAATTCGTACACATTTACATGTGAAAATGCCTATTGCTTTTGTGGTAATGGTTATTATGGTACCAGGCAATGGATGACAAGTTCGTCTGCTGGTGCCTGCACTCGCTGCCCATGCGTGGAAGATACATATGCTACTGCTGGAACCGAGGAGCAACTATGCGGATGGACAAACTCTACTGGTTTTTCAGAAGTTAAAGAAAATTCGCAGGCACCAAATAGCACTATTACAAACTGTAAAATTGGGCCAATAACAACCGCTATACCAGAACAATATAGAACCTATAGAGATCCCACCGGAACATTTATAATGACTGGCTTTTGTCAGTACGTACAGTAAGGATTTTTAGTCTTATTGTTTTATTAATGTTTTTGCTGTTTCTAGGGCTTGAGGAGTTATTTTGGCGCCACTTATTATACGAGCTATTTCATTTATTCTGTCATCGCCTTTTATTTCTATGACAGAAGTTATTGTTGTGTCGTGATTAGTTTCTTTAGAAATTTTAAAGTGTGTATCTGCAAATCCTGCAACTTGGGCAGAATGTGTAACTACTAATGTTTGAGAATCTTTTGCCAAACGATTAAGACGCTGCCCAACGGCACTGGCTGTAGCACCACTTATGCCAGTATCGATTTCATCAAAAACGAAAGTATGCAAACTGCTGTCATCAGCCAGCACAACACGTAAAGCCAACATTAAACGTGCCAACTCTCCGCCAGAAGCGGCCTTGTGTAATGGCGCAAAAGGCATACCCGGGTTCGTTTTTATCAGAAATGTAATATCGTCACATCCGTTTGCAGAAGGAACACCGGGTTTTATTTCAACAATAAAATCAGCAGCCCCCAATTTCAAATCGGGTAGTTCCCTAAGTATTTGTGTTCGTAATTGTTCTGATATACTTTTTCGTGCCTCTGTTAATGCGTTTGCAGAAAGTTCGAAATTAGATTTTTTTTCTTTAACCTCTGCCTTTAGTTTTTTTAATTCAACATCCGAATTTTCAATTGTATTTAACTGTTCGGTCATTTGTATTAGTTTGTCGGGCAGTTCGTCTGCAGTAACCCTGTGTTTGCGAGCTGCCGCACGTATGGCAAATAATCTTTCTTCTATTGCGTCTATGTTATCAATATTTACATCGACCGGTGTTAGTTTCTCTGCGACTTCAGACACTATTTGCGCCGCATTATATAGTGCATCTATTTGTTCTGTATATGGATTAGGCTCTGTTTTTATGCGTTCTAGAATGTGCGCCACAGAAAAAATTTGAGAATCTAATGATTCGCCATGTGGGTTTAAGGCCGTACTGGCATCAGATAAAATTCCAGCATCCTTTTCGGCGTTCATTAGCATTGTACGCTTTGTAGATAGTTCTTCTTCTTCTCCGATATGTACGTTTAAAGATTCTAATTCACGCACGTTATGTTCTAAAAAGTCTCGATCTGCTGCAGATTTATCTAGCATCTCCTGAAGTTCTTTTAGTCGTTTTTCTGCCTGATTATAATCGTTATAATTTGTACGAACTGTTTCTAATAACTCTTTGTATTTAGGATTGTTTTTTATACTGAACAGGTCTAAGGAACCTCTATGTGTTGCAGGATTTAATAATGCATGATTCGCAAATTGCCCGTGGATTTCTACCAACATATCACCAATTTGTTTTAGCGTCTTAATTGATACAGGTGTGTCGTTTACCCATGCGCGGCTTTTTCCATCTGTTGTAATTGTGCGACGCAATATTAGTGCATCTTCGACATCAATGTCATTTTCATTTAAAATTTCTTTTAATAAAGAATTAATATTGTCAAACTCGGCTATTACCGTAGCAGTATCTGCCACATGGCGAATTAGGTCTATGTCTGATCGCGCCCCTAACGCCAGTGCCAGAGCATCTAACAAGATACTTTTCCCAGCGCCTGTTTCGCCAGTAAGTACATTTAAACCTTTGCCGAATTCCAAATTCAGTTTTTCTATAAGAACTATATTTGATATATATAAACGTGTTAACATATTAAAATTATAGTAGTTATAATCGTCAGATTTCAAGGGCTTTTATAAGACTTCTTCTAAACTAAAATCATGTGTCCATAAAATGAATCCTCGTATTCGGTAATTTGGATAGATTTCGACTAATAGACTCTGGTATTCTTTGATTTTATTGGTGTAGTCGTCATGAAAAGCTGTTTTGCTAACATCCGTTTTGTAATCTAATACAAATATTTCTTTTGTTTTTTCATCTATAACTAATCGATCTATACGACGGCTGGCGAAGCGTCCGTTTATATATCCTGCAATCGGGACCTCTGTTTTTGAGTTGGTACCAAAAAATTTTAATAGTTCTGGGTGGCTGTTTATTTGTGCGATTAAGGTCGTATCTCCAAGAGTGATATCTGTATCGATTATAATGTTTTGCAGTTTTGCATGCGCGTGAAGTCCTGCTTCAGTTGCACGATCTTGTTTTTCTATACTTGATATAACTTCGGATAATTTATTCGACATTTTCAATCCTGATAGTTTCTTCTGTAACATTCGATTTTGGGTCGTTTGAAAATACACGCCATAATTGTGTATGCCAAGACAGTTCATTCGGACTTTTGTGTTTTGACACAAATCCATAGATGTATAAGCGTTTTATCGCGCGCGTCATTGCCACATATAACAATCTGTAATATTCTGCGTTTCTAATTTTATCTAGTGCATTAGCAGCGACGTTGCGAATTTTACCTTTGTCATCTTTTGGAGACCATAACCAAGGCGTTGGGAATTTTTCTCCTTGTTGGCGCAAAGATAACGGTTGCATTTCTGGTGTTATTGGAAACACGTTTTCTTTTTTTGGTAATCTGACCGTATCAATTAAAAATATCACTGGCGCCTCTAGCCCTTTGCTGCCGTGCACTGTAACAATGCGTACCCCATCGGTACTATCCATATCTCTTTTTATTATACTGCCACCCGTTATAAACCATTTAAGAAAATGGTACAATGTTCCGCTTTGCGTTCGTTCGTAAGCAAGACATATAGTAAGAAATTCTTCTAGTGGGTCGATTATTTGAGTGCCTAATGCGGAAATCATACTTTCTCGCACATTATCAGTGTCTAACACATTCATAAAAAACGAGTAAGGGCCCAATTCTTTTGCCCAATTTATCATCGTGTCTAGCCTGTTTTTTATATCTGGGCGTTCTTTTTGTATAACATCAAATGCGGAGGTCGGCACAAAATCTTTTTGCTTTTGTTTTTTTGTTCTGTTTTCATCGTTTTTTGTTTTGCAAATATTAAAAATTTCATGTTCTTTCAATCTAAAAATAGGACTTTTTAACACGCAACATAAACTATAGTCGTCGGCGTTGTTTATACAAAAACGAACTAAATTTAGCATGTCTCGTATTGCGGGAAAATCCGGCAAAGTTATTCTGTCACTCCCAGCGACAGGGATATTTCTTTGTTTTAATTCTTTAACAAGTAGCGGCGTCATTGGTTCGCGATTTTGTACAAGCACCATTATATCGCTCGGCATAAAACTACCTTCCCCTAGTACAGATTGAATTTTGTCTGCTATCATCTTTATATAAGACAGAATATCTTTATCAGTGTCCTGGCATTCGAACAGCTTGTGCAGTTCAACAAATGCTGACGCGTCAGAATGCACCCACTTATGAGAATTGTTTACAAAACCGGTCTTCTCTTTTATTTCGTTATCATTAAAAAATGTATCTACTGCGTACAATATTTGTGGCATAGAACGAAAGCTTTGGACAAGTGGTACTTCTTGTATTTCGTGCATGTTTTGATGTATTTGTTTGGCTATTTCTGCCCTGCTGTCGCTAAAAGCCTTTGGGTCTGCGCCTTGAAATCCGTATATAGATTGTTTTGTATCGCCTACTACAAACAAAGAATGAGGGTTGTCGGCGGTGTTGCCATCTGTAAAAAAGTCTCCAGACAAAAGTCTTAAAATATCCCATTGTGCCGGACTGGTGTCTTGGGCTTCATCAACAAGAATGTGTGTTAGATTTATATTTAATTGAGACAAAACCCATCCCATAACCGCAGGCGAAGAAAACAGTTTTCTGGTGTATAAAATTAAATCTTCAAAATCTAGCAAGTTTTTTTGGGCTTTAATTTCACCGTATATTTTTGCGAAAGCTGCCGCCAAATCAAAAACAGCAATACTGTCATGGAATAACCTGATGGACAGATTGTATTGGTTAACGTCATAAACCCGTTGTAACTCTTCTTTCAGGTATTCTTTTTTTAAAATGTTCTTTTTGGGCGTACCTGCTTGCGTCAAGTATATTGTTTTATATTTTTCAAAATCTATAGTTTTATCAATATATTGTTTTGTATAGTTTATAATGTTTGTTAGGTATTGAGTCGGCTTTTTTTCGCTATTCGCCTCTTGTGTGGCGTCGGATATGATTTTTTTTAGTTTTAACTCGGATGGTATTAGTTGTACAGCGGTGTCCAAATTTAAAAACTTTCTAGTCGTATCAATAAAGTATTTTCGATATTTGTCAAAATTTGTAACTTGAAAAAAGTCTTTATAACGCTCTGTTAGAATTGATAATAATGCATTTAGTTTGGTTTCGTCGATTCTGCCTACAATATAGGCGAAAGCGTCATTTACTTTTGTATTATTTGACGAATTTATAAGACGAGAAAAAGCCTCTTGTAATAAGACCCGTTGGGTATCCTCTGACACCAGAGACCAAGACGGAGATATACCCGCTTCTAGCGGAAAGCGACGTAAAATTTCTTCGCAAAAACCATGTATTGTTTTTATTTTTAACAGTTCTGGGTCGTCAATATATTTAAAAAACACAGTTCTTGCATGGGAAATGTCTTCATCAGATATTATTTTGTAGGTAGAAACTCCATCTAGTAATTCTGCTAATTCTTCATTCGGCAGCATTGCCCATTTTTGTAACTCTTTTAAAATTCGGTTGCGCATTTCCCCAGCGGCAGCTTTTGTATATGTTAGGCATAAAATCCCGCATCTATCGATGTTTCTGCTGCGAAATAATATGCGCAAAAGTCGCTGAACAAGAACGCTGGTTTTCCCTGTGCCTGCATTTGCTTGAACCCATACGTTTTTTGCGGGATTTGCGGCCATATCTTGTTCTGGAGAAAGTGTGATTTTTTTAGCCATTATGCCCTTGCTTTATTTTTGGGATTTTAGTATAAATTTCATAGAACTGCAAGAATATATCGGTGCTCCACAATCAAGCAATAATTTTCATATTGTTAACTTGTGTAAGACACTCTACAGTTATTATAAATTAAACCACGGGGGGATTTGATGGAAGTCGGGCAATTATATTGGATTATAGGCGGTACTTTGGGCGGATTGTTGTTTGTGGCCTTAATTGTATTGTTTTTTGTATCCAGAAAATCACAAAAAGTTATGCAGTCTTTATTGACGTTAATGACGAAGCCCGAAAGAGCCAAAGTACAAGACGCAGTTAGAGTATTAAATGCTATCTTGGCAGATGAAATGATAAAAATGGAATCAACTTTCCAAAATATTCGTGATGCGTTATCGGCTCAGATAACAGCAGCGACGGAGTTAAAAAGTTCGTTAGAAGAACAGAATTTGCGTTTAACAACGACCACAGACGACGCAACCAAGAAAATAGCCGTTATGTCTCAGCGTTTGGAGAACACTGTGACTGGTTTACGCGGAATTGTTGAATCTAATGATTGGCAAGATGTAGAAACTTCTACAGAAAAGTTTAACGCAACGGTTAACGATTTATTACAAAGAATAGAAAACACGTCAGAAAACACCAGCGAACAAATTTCTGGCATTCAAAATAATATAGATAAATGGGTTGAGACAAGTGATACTTTGTCGCAACAATTAAAAGCCGAGTTTGATTCTAATACGGATCAAATGAAAAATTTGAATTCAGAGTCCGAGGCTTTGCGCCAAAATTTAACAGAAATAGCACAAGCCGCCGCTAATGGCTTTGAAAACGTAAAAACATCCGCAACGGATTATATGGAAATAATGACGGCCAATAATCAGCAGTTGGATGAACATTTATCAAAACTTGACTCTTTTGGAAAGCAAGCAAAGAAACAATTAACTAGCCAGGTTAATACGCTTACGAATACTGCTAACGTTGTTGCTGGTCAAGTTCGACTATCAGAAACTTCTATTGAATCCCAGGTCCGCAAATTAACAGATGCGGTAGAAGCGCTTATGTCATCTGCAACAACTACTGAAGCCTCGGTTCGTAATATATCTAAAGAACTAACCGAGCTGTGTAACCACTTTAATAAAGATATTCGCGGATTTACTAATGATATTGTCGGAGAGCTAAATACAGTATCTGGTGTGGCTAATTCTACTTTAGAGAACACGCGTTCAGCAGCTGGGGCTTTTTCTGAATCGGTAAAAGCAATGGCGACGGGCGTTCGTGAAACTCTGATAGAAATGAATACGGCACACACGCAACTATCTGGCCAATCAGAAAACTTGATAAAAATGTCTGCCGAAACAACTGCACAACTACAGCCTTTATCAGAATTGATAGAAAAATATTATTCTGCTTTACCGGATTTGGCTCGTGATTCTGTAAGCACTGGTGACAATCTGCAAAAGATAGTTGAATCATTGAATGAAAAGATTTCGTTAATGAAGCAGACCGTTAGTGAATCAACGACAACAATTGCAGATTCTGCAGGAAAATTAGAAGATTTAGCGGGTCAATCAAGACAGCAGATGATCGACTTAATGTCTGATTACGCAAAGGCCGTAAATACCATGCAGACGTTGAATAAACAAATGATGGTTGCCCGCGCAACAGCGCCAATGGATGCGATAAATACAACGCCAAGCGCACCAGCATATGGTCGCGTTAGTCCGCAAGATTTTCTAAAGCAAAGCGAACGCATGTTTGAGAAATTACATGAACAGACCATGGATTTAACTCGGGCCGCTGGTGTCGAGATACCAGATGTTATATGGAAAAAATATCATGGGGGCGATAAAACAGTTTTTTCTAAATGGTTCGCTAAAATAATGGCCGCTGCAGATAAGAAACACGTCAAAGAAATGCTGAAAACTAATGCCGCATTTCGTTCTCAGGCGGTACAATTCGTGCGTAGTTTTGAAAAGATTTTATCTGCCGCTCGTCAGGCAGATGGAAGCGATAAATTAGCTGCTACAATTACAAAGACAGATTTGGGACAAATATACATTTCTTTGCAAGCACAGATTTAATAAAAACTCCTCTATAGGGGAGCTTTTATTTAGTGCGCGTTATTAGCAGCCTGTCTATTACTGGTTTAAGATGTGAAAAGACTTCTTCTATCCCCATACGAGTTTTATCTTTTCGCATTTCGTCTATAACAGTCCATGTTTTGGGGTTAGATGCGGCGATTTGTTTATATACATTAGATACATCATATAATAACTTAAAATCACTTTCATGTATATCAGCTTTACCGTTCTGATATTGTTTTAATCCAGTGTTTCTCATTTCGTAAGAAATTTTTGGGTCTAAATACAAATAAATATTGTAATCTGGTCGAGTTATACCTAATTGATTAAATTCTAAATCTTCCATAAATTGTATTTTTTGCTTCCACTGTTCTTGTGGATATTTTGCCACTGAAAAAGAATTACTATAAGTATAACGGTCCAGTATAACCCACTTACCTTCGTCTAACCATTGATTTATTTTTGGTTGTTGTTGTAGTCTATCTAAGGCATATGGAAGCATTGTATACTCTGCAGGTAAAT
>CALXQT010000026.1 GCA_944390835.1 uncultured Alphaproteobacteria bacterium
GCAGCGGCAACGTGTACAAAATGTCAAGATGGCGTTGTATGCCCAGGTGGTTCAGATGAAAGTGAACCAGAAGAATGTCCTGTTGGCTCATACTGCGAAGGCGGAATTGCGAAAGCGTGCCCTGATGACGGGACATCTGCTGCCGGTGCGGCATCTAAAAATGAATGTTATAAGGTATGTAACCCGACATTGGTAATTGAAAATGGTCAGGGTATATCTACTGGTAATGCATATTATAATGGCAATACATATCCAGCATGCCAATATCGTGCAGAATGTAATGAAAATTATGTTGCACAAAATAGCCCAAGCGCTGCCCCAACTTGTGTATGGGCAGATCCAGACGCTTGTCCTGCGGGTTTCTATTGCCCGCCAGATAGTCCAGCTCCTATACAATGCCCAGACGGAGGAACGTCTGAGGCCGGTGCACAATCTATAACTCAATGTTATAAAATATTTGAGGATTATCCTGACTTCCAAAACGGTACGGCTTCTGCAAAGTGCTTCTATGCGACATCTACATCACAGTATACAACATGTAACATATTAGAAGTCAAAACATGTATAGCTGGCTATTGGTACAAGCAGCAGAACTCTTCTAGCTGCGATGGTACAGAAACTGGTTTTTATAGCCCAGCTGGTGATATTGGTCAAACAGAATGCCCGACAGACTCAAGTGGCGGTAAGGTAGAATCTTCTGAATACGCAGATAGCTATACAGACTGCTATAAAACATGCGTATTAGACGTACCTCACTCTACTTCTGTTGCAGCAAAAGAGAATACGGTTTATGGTATCAGTGAAGATTCATATGCAGCATGTTCGTTTGCGGTAACATGTAATACAGGTTATACGGTGGCCAATAATAATTCAGAAACACCATCGTGTAATGCAAATGAATATACTATAACACTTGATAAAAACGGTGGAACAGGTTCTGTTGTAAGCAGCATTAAATGCGTATTTGACAGCGGGGACTGTGAGTTACCTGCGGTAACAGGTTTAACTCGACCTGGGTATACTGTACAAGCAAAATGGTGTGAAAACAAAGACGGTACTGGGACATGCTATAATGCAGGTCACTCAACATCGGCAAACATTTCTATGACAGGAACGAATACAACTTTATATGCCGTTTGGACGCCGAATATTTATGAAGTAAATCTGAGTCATCAAGACGCCACAACTGCAGCAGCACCTACTAAAGTTTATGTAAAGTATGCTACTGGTTGGTATAGTAATGGCGCTGCAACGACTCCTATTACTAAGTTGACTACACTGCCTGAAAAATACGGATATAAGTTTGGTGGGTATTATAGCGCACAATCCGGAGGGATCCAAATAATAAGTGCGGATGGCACCTTCCAAACGACAGAAGCCGCCTTAAGCTTTACAACAACGACTCCTGCTAATATATACGTAAGGTGGACGCAAGGCTTTACAAATTGTAATCCTGGAGAATATTATACAGGTCAAGGAACATTGTGTCAGCCATGCCTAGCCAATAATTACTGTCCGGGCGGAACATTTGCAACCGTTGAAGATGGTACTATAGAAGGACTGAATGCATGCCCTGATCAAGGTGTGTCTCCAACAAAATCGGATTCTATAACAAAATGTTATAAGACAAAACTTGAATATAAAGCATCATACGGTTCTGGAACTCAAACATGTAACTATAATGAGGATACAAAGTCATATAGCGAGAATTGCAAAGATAAAGTTATTACATTGTGTAATTCTGGATATTACTTAGCAGATGGAAGTAGTGCCTCCCCAGACTGTGAACCAGTTGGTAACGGTTATTATAGCGAAGGAACAGGAATAGACCGTACCCAATGTCCAAACGGTGGTGATACAGAATCTGAAACATCTAATGCAGTACAATTATGCTTCAAAACAGGAATGCTTTATGAAACCCCGTTTGGGGCTGGAACACAAAGATGCTTCTACTCAAGTGGTGATGGTGCCGAAGCAAGTTATCGCCGAGACTGTGACACAAAAGTAATTACTAGCTGTCGAGGCGGCTATTGGTTGGCAAACATTGACGACATAGATTGCACACAGGTTGAACAAAATTACTATAGTGAATCTGGTGAACTGGAAAAGCACGCTTGCCCAGATGGAGGAAAAACGTCTACAGCCGGTATAAGCAGCGTAACATCTTGTTATAAAGACGGTATACCTTATACAGAAGCATTACATGGTACGGGCGAACACCTATGTTACTATAGTGTAATTGCGCAAGAATACTCTATAGGCTGTCTAAATCCAACCATAACAAGTTGCGATGCTGGTTATTATTATAACTATCAACTAGAACCAAGAGATTGCGTGCCAGCTGGTATAGGATTTTATAGCCCTGCACTTGAACTGTCAGCATTCAGATGTCCATTAGGTGGAACCACAGAAACAGACATTAGCGTATCGTCTTCTGAATGCTATAGAGAGGATATGGCATGTGACATCGAAAATGGTATTGGTGAACAAACGTGTAATTATAGTGAATTTGATTCAGATTACACCTTGAATTGCCAGATGTGTAATGTAACTGGGTGTGACGAGGGATATTCTCAGGTTGGTAACACTTGCATAAGCTGCCCAGAAGATAACGTCTGCAATGACGGAATGCAACAAACATGTGCTTCATTGACGAATAACATGTATCCTAAATCTGATGCAGGCACAACAGATGTGGCTATGTGCTATACGGAATGCAAGCTAAGTGCAAATGCGGCAATAATGGAAGGACGCGACTATTATAAAGGCCAAGATACCTGTAAGGTTAAACGCTGCATGGCAGGATATGCCTTAAGTAACGGTCAATGCGTTGAATGTCCAGAAGGCTCGTTCTGCGACGGCACCACGGATCCAACCATTCCAGGCGATGATATAAAATCTTGTGCAGACTTAGGTACAGGTGAATGGGAAAATTCGTTACCAGGCTCTACAGATACTAGTGACTGCTATAAGACTTGTGCAGAACGGCCTCTAGAGAACGGAACCGCAATTCCTATTAGTGATAAAGCGTTTTATCCTAATCAATGTGAATATAGAGGAATTTCTGACACCGGAAACCCATGTGATATTGTTGATGACGTATGTATAGAAACATCCTGTAACGCTGGGTATGAAATGAAAAACGGAAAGTGTGTTGAATGCTATAGAGAACATGCTATATCGTACACAGACACTGGTGTATGTCATATTGCAGAATGCACTTTAGGATATCATCCTGTTGCCGACAAATGTGAACCTAACGTACAAGAATGCCAAGTACCTAATGCAATATATGCAGAAAAAGTATGGGATACATCAAATAAAACGTTTGGTCCATGTACAATCAAAGAGTGTGACTATGGATACCATGTTGCATCTAATGCATGCGTCTCTGACATTCAACCATGTAATGTAGAAAACGGTGTTGGACTTAAAGAATGGGACGTAAAGGCTAAAAAGTGGGGTGATTGTATAGCAACATCATGTAATCCAGGGTATACTAACGATCCTTCGGAAACTAATGAGCACACAAAGCAATGCGGTGAATGTAAAAACAAGTATAGTGTTCTTGGAAAAGTCGCTGCGAGTAGCTACGTCCAAGGATGTGAAATTGCCTCTTGTTTGTATCAAGGAGAGTTGTATAACCTTGAATACAATGAATGTGTTCCTATATGCCCGCTATCTGAATATGAAGACGAAACAGGTACGATGGTATGGGACGAAAGTAGAGAGAAATGCGTACGTACCTGCAAAGATGGGTATACTATGTGGTAAAAAAAGGTCCTTATTAGGACCTTTTTTATAGCATAGATTTTTTATTTTTTATATTGTACAATATCATAGATGAAAAAATACAACGTACTTGTTATCGGCGCTGGCGCAGCCGGCCTTACGGCGGCAGCGGTTGCTGTATCTCGTGGTAAAAGTGTCGCCATATTAGAAATGGGTGATAAACCCGCACGTAAAGTAATGACATCTGGAGGAGGACGTTGTAATTTTACCAATACTACAATATCTTGTGATAAATATTTCGGCAAAAACCCTAAATTTGTATCAAGTGCTATTAATAAAGTTACTCCTGGTTACATATTAAACTGGGCAAAAGAGCACGATATAAAATGGGTGGAAAAAAATCCAGGCCAATATTTTTGCGCAACGGGCGCCACAGATATTGTTAACGCATTATTAAAGGACGCTCAAAAGGCCAGTTTAATAACTAATACAAAGGTTATTAGTGTTGTTCTAGAATCAAATAATTTTCGCATAATTACCAACAAGGGGGATTTTATTGCAGAAAAATTAATTATCGCAACTGGTGGAATTTCTTTCCCGTCATTAGGGGTATCAGATTTAGGTTATAAAATAGCCAAACAATTTGGACACAAAATTGTACCGGTTCGCCCTGCTCTATGTGCAATAGAAACCAAAATGTTTTCACCTGATCTTTCTGGTATATCTATACCCGCATCAGTAACTATCAATAAAGAAGAAATTATTGACTCTTTATTGTTCACACATTTCGGCCTTGGGGGGCCATTAATATATCGTGCGACAGTACGTGATTTCGATGAAATCAGTCTCAATTTACTGCCACGCATAAATCTATACGAAATGTTACGCAAAGCAAAAAAAGAACAAGGTCGAAAGACAATTGCAAACTTATTATCTGATGTGCTGCCCGTTAAACTATCAAAATGGCTATGTTCTGAAATAAAACATATAGCCGATTATAAGGATTCGGAGTTATTAAGTTTTTCTGATAAAATTCAAAATTTAACTATATCTAAGAATAAAATAAAATTACATAGTTTACAAAGCGCAGAGGTTGTTCGTGGTGGTATAGATACCGCAGAAATATCATCTAAAACAATGGAATCAAAACTATGCCACGGTTTATTCTTCGTCGGCGAAGTAATCGATATTGCAGGAGATCTTGGGGGCTTTAATTTACATTGGGCATGGGCTAGCGGACATGTGGCCGGAGAAAATGTATAAAATTATCCCTGTACAACACAAATACCATAAAATAAAACAGGTATTAATTTCTTTAAGTCTTTTACAGAGATTTCTACTTGGTAACCTATACGCCCAGCACTAAATATTATTGTATCTAAATATTCTGCAGAAATATCAATGACTGTTTTAAATTGTTTCTTCATACCTATTGGACTGCAACCGCCATGTACATATCCTGTTAGTCCCAATAAATCACGCATTTTTAACATGTCTATTGCCTTTTCACCAACCGCTGATGCTGCACGTTTCAAATCTAATTCTGCGCATACAGGTATCATAAAAACATAATGGTTGCCAGATCTTGCGACAGTAACAAGAGTTTTAAAAACTTGTTTTGGATTTTGCTGTAAAGCGACCGCAACTTCTGAACCGTTAACAGCCCCAGTACCAACATAAGAATATGATTTGTAGGATACGTTATGTGAATCTAATATACGCATAACATTTGTTTTTACGTTCATAATGAATGAAACTATACCCTTTGTATACTATCTAGTCAATTAAGACTTTAAGCATATTTTAATATTGTTTACGGCTAATATTAAAAATACTATCTAAAAGAGACTTAACTTCTAGTTGATATTTCGCTTTAAGCGTTTGTACATTTTGTCTTATATCATTTGCGTAATAACTGTTACTATTAATTTTCCAACAGCATATATCACCAAAAGTTAAATATCCTGAGATAAGTTTTTGAAAACTTTCAGAGTGTTTATCTTTTAACGAATGCAAATCCTCTTCTTGTATTTGACCATGCAAACTACGTTGAAAAGCAATATTTGTAATAAGTTTAGTATGCATATTCATATAATATCGCGCTCTTATAACGAAATCATGCGTAGCTTGACTTAATGCTTTTAAAACATTTTCTTCGCTTAATGGAATGTTATAAAGATGTAGACTTGTAAACGCGGAAATTTCATCCCAAGCATAAGACAAAGCCAATTCTTCAAAGTTTCTAAGAATCTGCTCTCTGGAGCCCAACTTTAAATTATTCCAGTGTTTCATTTCATGGGCTATGATTTTTTCTTCTTTATCAACCTCTATCAATTGTCTAAGGAAATGGCTGTCAAAACTCTCATTGGGATTTAATATCAAATCTTTATCAATTTTATATCTGTATACAACGATACCCTTTTCTAGGTCCTGTGTTATAAAGCCACCTAAAAAAGGCATCTGACCTGTGCGATAAAGGTTTATATTTTTCTTGTCTATAATCGCCTCTCTATATTCTATTTTCGGGAAATTTGGCCTAACATCAATTTTTACTACAGAATATGGAACAGGATAAGGATACGTGTCCTGCGTATAACTTATACCTTCTGACATCTGATTGTCACACTTACGTTTAAATAAATTCTTTATACCCATCGTCGAGTTCCTTATACCGAGTATAAAATAGTACAAAAATATATAATTGTCAACAATTATATATATTTTAAATTATATTGCGCTCTTTCTATAACAAGGAATCGATCTACATAAAGCCACTATATTGCATTTTCCAAAGTTTCGCATACAGTGGACAGTATTGAATTAAAAAGTAGTGTGTTCCCTCTGATATTATACGACCTTTATCTACAACAATGATTCTATCCATGTTTTTTAACGTAGACAATCTATGGGCTATTGCAATTGTTGTGCGATTCTTCATCAAAGAAGACAATGATTTCTGAATTTTCTCTTCTGTTTCTGAATCAAGTGCTGACGTAGCCTCATCTAATAGTAAAATTGGCGAATTTTTTAAAATAGCGTGCGCAATCGCTATACGCTGTCTTTGACCACCAGATAATTTTACCCCCCGGTCCCCAACTACCGCATTATAACCTTCTTTGTTAGCCATGATAAAATCATGTGCCTGAGCTTTTTTTGCGGCATCTATAATCTGACGACGCGAAGCATTATCAACACCATATGATATGTTTTCTAACAGTGTTCTATTGAATAAGATAGATTCTTGAGGAACATAAGACATTACTTTTTTCAATGAATTTTGTGTAAAACTTCTTATATCTTTACCGTCAATTTTTATACTACCTTCTGTCACATCATACAAATGCATTAATAAATTTATTAATGTTGTCTTACCGGATCCACTCGGACCAACTATGCCTATTTTTTCTCCCTTATAAATCTTAAGATTAACGTCTCTTAATACCCAATCATTATCATATTTAAAAGACACATTCTCAAAACTTATTAAAGAATCATAATTACACTTTTTAGCCCCGGTTTTGACGTCACATATATCAGTTGATATGCATGTTAATTTATTATACGCCTGTTCTGCCGAAGAATAGACCTCCAAAAGATCCGGAATTTCCCAAACAAAATTTACAACACAAGTTTTTAAACTGAAAAATGCTGTTATGACGAAACCAACGTTTGCTAAATTCATTTGACCATTAATATAAAGATGTGCGGCCAAAAACAATATTAATATTAAAATAAGAAATTCTATCATCATAGGAACCGCAAAAAACTTTAGCCTTATTAGCAATGAATTCGTTTTAGTTTCAACCCATTGATCATAATATTGTCCTATATACTTTTTCTCTTGTCGCCCGTTACCAAAAATTTTCATATTCAAAAAATTAGACAATATATCTATATTTTTAGCGTTTACTTCTGCTGTAGCCACAGATGCCCTTATATAGGATTCCGACAAATCTTTACACCTTGTTAAACCGTATACTAACCTAAAACATACTGCAAAACATATTAGAACCGCGAACCCCATATTTAAGTCTAATATCAAGCCAAAATTTAATACTATCGTAATAAACAGAGTTGCGAACAATGGTATAGTTTTAAATAATATTTTCCACGTACCATCTATTACATATTTAGCCTGAGACTGTAAATATCCTGCAGAATACTTCTTATAAAACGCTACTGATCTATTAATTAAGTACTGGTATATTTTTACATGAGCAAGTTTGCTGGTTTTAGGATAAACATAAGCATCTATAAGACTAGTAATTATGTCTGAAAGAATCAGACCGACAATCCATATACTCAGACAAAGCAACACAGGCAAAACATCTGAAAAAGTCAATAATTCAAAAGGCTTTGCTTCTAATGCCCCTATTAATAATTTAACCGCCAAAGCTGGTATAAGATAAGTAGAAACGCGATAAATTATTAATAATATAACATATGCGCCGATACCCCATTTTTGTTCTTTAAATACGCTGTAGTAGAATTTTATTAATGACGTTGGCAACAAATTCAACTCCTATAAACAATTTGAATTTTATCACAAACGTCATTATATAAAAACACAAAAAAGTTATCGCTACATAATTTTTTCTTTTTACCAACTAGAAAATAAGCCGCAAACCAATTTTTGGCACAAAAGAATTCTGAGTTGGTTTATATGTATAATAATAATCCACGCCTAAATCTATTCCGATATGTTCAAAATTTAGACTTAGTCCTGTATATGCCCCAAGAATAGCTGAATATCCATCCTCAGTTTTTTCTATCCCTGTGTCTTGGTAAGATATAATCTTTTCATAATTATTTAAACCAGTTCCGGCACCAACATACCAAGCAAAATACTTTGATGACCACACATCATAATAGCCATTTAACATAAACGCATGTTGTTCCATTGAAGCCATTGTTTGTGTTAACAAAGAACTGAACAATTCACTAACGGTGGCACGTTCTTGATAATTCAATTCTGCCCGCCAGCGCCCATTTTGAGCACCACCAGCAAAATTGAACATCCCTTGGAAGCCACCTAAATCGTAATCTTCAACGGTTAAATCTGAATAAGTAATACCTGCGTCAGCCCGTAAATAAAAGCGCCAATCGTTACTAGCACTGTTATCCGCCAACGCAACTGTCGGAATTAATGCAAATGCAAATATACATGATTTTTTCATATCTTATACCTCATTTTTTATTGGGGTTAATGAAATGATCTCGATAACATCATATGCACCATCATATTCTGCACCGAAACCGTCTTGCATTTTTGGTATTTTTTTTAACTTTAACTCTGCATTAACAGGTAAATATGCCCCTAGTTCAATTGGTGCAATTTCTTGATATTGTTTATATAAATTTCCGGATTTATCAATCAACCAATATTCTTTAGTACCCCCATCTGGTCTAAATGCCCGTACTTCATGTCCCATGGTTAGCGTACCATATAATATTTCAGAATTATGTAATGAACAAGACGCCAATATACTAACGGTTAATAAGAACCACCATGATGATAAGCGTGACATACTTCCCCTTTCTGAATAATTATATGTATATTATACCGTATAAAACAGCCTATTCAACAATAATCGGAATTTAACAAATTGGCTCCTTCATCTTTTTATAGTTATTTTTAATTATTATAAATTATGAGAAATTATGATAAAATATAAGAATACAGGAAGTTAATATGCAAATAAATGACTTTTAAAAAGCTGCTGACGCTGTCAAAGAGAGAGCCGATGAAATTAAATATATGTCTGATATGAATAATTATCTGGCAGTGCATGCTACCTCCTATATTCCGCTTGTTAACAAAGATGGCATTTCGTACATACCTTCTACCGCTATGGCACAAGATTATGGGCACACACGTTCAACTGTACATATAACACTAAACCATGTGGTTAATGGTCACGGTTTCAGTGATTGGTCTGAAATGCCCTATATAATTATGGCCCCTCTTAATGATGTAATAAAAGAAAACGGTAATCCTGCAGAAATTTCTGCTGTTGACACTTATTTTTCTGTTGATCCAGATAAAGGATTAATATTACCAAAAAACTATCATATCATTATACCTGATAATAACATCCCTTCTGGTAAGCTATATGAGATACGCAATAACACAACAGTATATAAACAAGAGAATTTTACCCCACAAGAAGAACAACAGCTTGTCGGACAAATGACAAAAATAAACGCTAGCATATATCAAAAATATAAAACTGGTAGTTTAGAAGACTTTGAAGTTGAATCAGAACTTGCACAGATTGGCGAAACGGGTAAAAAACTATATGAAACAGCAAAAGATAAGAAAGCTTTTCTACGCGGAATGTTGGAAAACAAATGTAACGCTATGTTGGCGTCAGAAGCCCGAGACATGGCAGTAAAAGCAACCGCCGAGAAAATGGGATTTAAAATTATAAAAAATGTATACGATCTATCAGATACATTGCAAGCAGTTGCCAAAACAGCAATATCAAATAATATTCCTGGGAATCAATCTAATAAAGGCCATTCTAATTCTATATACTCCGTATTAGAGAATGCCACATATAATATAAACGCAATACTTTATGGTAACGACTTTTTTAAAACAAAAGGTATGTTGAATTACACAGACAACCTAGAAACTCTAGGAAAAGAATTAACATCTAACAATTTACCATATAAAAATATTTTCACACAAAGTTTAATTAATAAAGCACCTTTGAACCTATATAACATATTTACAGAGACGTTTAACAAAGAGAAAGAACGCTTTGCTTATTATGATAAAAAATATAAAGACTATAAAACTATTGCGGACTGGGATTCAAAAGCAGACGAAACAATTCGAAGATATTGTGATAAACAACAAAGACAATTTGAACAATGGCGTCAAAAAATTTCTACGTTGCCTGAATACAAAAATTTTATTGACCTGTTAACTGCGGCACAAACTCAAAAGCTTTATATAAATTCTCATGAATATTAAGTTTTCATATAAATATATACTGCTTTTTGTTCGGATAAACCAATTCACCAGATTTAATATAGTGCTGACCACCAATTGTTAACATATAGGGGGGTAAGTGCGGTGATAACTTTGCTCTCTTTATTTTTTTAGCAATCTTTATTTCCATATTTACGCCTTCTGCCGTTTAATATTTTGTGGATAATTACATAAAAATCGATACAAAAAAAACTCGGAACGCACGAGATAATAAGAACAAAATATATTTAGAAGCTTACACCATGATATTTTTTAACTGTTTGATTTAAGCGTAATATATGATACTATTATAATAACTTAATTTGATAGATTAAAGGTATAAAAATGGAATCGAACCTTTTGACAAAAGAAGATTAGTTGCCTTGTTAGAAGACAAAGAAAAGTCTCTCCAAATGTTTCAAGACTTTTTAGACGACAAGGTTGATATTGAACCAAATTCAGAAGCATTAAATATTTTATTTGATATAGTCGCAAAATTTGGAACAGAAAAAGATGAAAACGACCAAGACACTTTTACCCCAATTGCTGAAAAAGTTGTAAAAAAGCAGAAGCTTTAATTCAAAACTTAGAAAACTCTATTTATGATGAAAGAATCCGCTCTTTAAACTCTGATGCAAACCAAATTAAGTTTGACTTAATAACTTTATCCGTTTACCAAAAAATGAATTTGGTAGACAAATACATTTCTGCTAACAACCTAACGCCATCACAAGTTTCCAAAATAATATCCAACATCAAATTAACCGATACCCAACGCAAGGAATATGCTTCCTTATTTATTGACACGATTATGGATGATAAAACCTTGTTTGAAGAAGTTCCACCACGGGTTTTAGCAGACGCATATCTTGAAACAAAGAGTCTAATCTCAGGGACGAAAAAGAAAAAAGAAAAAGAAGCCCACAAAAGCCAGATTTTGCCCCTTAAAATCGATTAAAAAAACCGCCCTGTTTTTATGGGCGTTTTTATTAAAAAAATTAAGTAAAAACAATCAGTTATTGTGGCGGCGCAAGAAACCTTTTACCTTTGGCTTATGAAAGACCTGTGCCCAAGACACAAACGAAACGGGCAAAAACAGGGAAAAACAGGGATTTTTTGCAAAAAACGGCATTTTGGGAAATTTTTATACAACCTAGATTAGAACACGCCCCCAGATTTTAGGGACTTTCACCCTGCTCTGCACAAAAAAATCCCTATAAAAATAACAGGGAATTTTTTTGGCCCTATCAGGAAATTATCTGCAAATAACAGGGAATTTTACAAATATACTAAAAAATATAACTTATTATAATTCCCTTGATTTTACCCATAAATATACTAACATGCGACAAACAAAGGGACTTTCTGTGCAGAAAGAAATATTTTTCTTCTCTAA
>CALXQT010000027.1 GCA_944390835.1 uncultured Alphaproteobacteria bacterium
TATCATGCGCCCCCATTTCTATTTTTGAATTATATAAAGCACGCATTAATGCTGGGTACAAAGTATCTAAAAGTAATGTAGATTTTCCAGACCCCGACACACCAGTTAAAGCAATAAATTTTCCTAATGGGAAATCTACATTTATATTTTTCAGATTATTTTCACGTGCACCTTGGATAGAAATCACATGGCCGTTACCCTTACGACGTTTCTTTGGAACTTCTATTTTTCGCTTTCCAGATAAATATTGACCAGTTAAAGAATCCTTATTTCTAATAACCTGATCTGGCGTTCCTGCGGCAACAACACATCCGCCATTTATACCAGCACCTGGTCCAATATCTACCAAATAATCTGCCGCCCGCATAGCATCTTCATCGTGTTCTACAACTATTACCGTATTATCTTTATCGCGCAGCATTTTTAAAGTGTCTAATAATTTATCGTTATCACTTTGGTGCAAACCAATTGAGGGTTCGTCTAAAACATATAAAACACCAGATAAGCCACTGCCAATCTGTGACGCAAGCCTAATACGTTGAGCCTCACCCCCAGATAATGTTCCAGACATACGAGACAACGTTAAATACCCCAAGCCAACATTCTGCAAGAATTGTAATCTGCTGGTAATTTCACGTAATATTACACGAGCAATATCGTTTTCTTTTTGTGTTAAATGCTTAGGTAAATCCGTGAACCATTGTAATGATTGATCAACTGCCATATCACAAGCGTCCATAATATCCAACCCATAAATTTTCACACACAATGCTTGAATATTTAACCGCTTACCATGACATACAGGGCACGACTTTTCAGATTGATATTTTGCCAGTTCTGAACGTACCGCCTCCGAATCGGATTCGCGCCACCGACGTTCTATGTTAGGGATAACCCCCTCATAAGGTTTTTCATAAACAAAACCGTTCCAATTTATCTTTATCGGTTCGTCTCCACTGCCATAAAGAATTAAATCTTTTTGCTGCTGCGTCAATGTGTGCCATGGCTTTGACAATGGAATTTTATACTTTTTATGTAACGCATCCAAAAGATGATCAAATTGACTTAGCATACCGCCACGTGACCAAGGTGCAATTGCGCCCTCTAATATAGACTTCGACGGGTCTGGTATAACCAAATCTGGCGACATATTTAATTGTACCCCTAACCCATCACACGCAGTACACGCCCCCATTGGTGCATTAAAAGAAAATAACCTTGGTTCAATTTTTGGTACTGTAAACCCGCTGACAGGACACGCATAATTTTGTGAATATAAAATATCTTCATTCGTATCTAAACGACGGACTAAAACAGAACCCGGCACCAAACGCAATGCCCCTTCAAACGAAGCATACATACGAGATTTAAATTCCTCTAGGTTACTTTCTGACGTATCTTTAGCGGGCATTTGTAAGCGATCAACAATAACAAATATAGAATGTTTTTTATTTTTATCTAACGGTGGAACTGCCGATAAATCGTGTAACTCGTTATCTATTATCGCACGTTGATATCCTTGCTTTACCAAAAAAGCAATTTCTTTTCTATATTCACCCTTACGTTCACGAACCAACGGCGCCATTATAAAAATTTTAGTAGTCGCCGGAATTTTCATGGTCCAATCGACCATTTCTGGTATCGTCTGAGACTTAATAGGTAAACCAGTTACAGGGGAATGCGGAACGCCGATACGCGCCCACAATAAACGTAAATAATCATAAATTTCTGTTACAGTACCAACTGTAGAACGTGGGTTTTTTGATGTCGTTTTTTGTTCTATTGAAATAGCTGGTGACAACCCTTCTATTAAATCAACGTCCGGTTTTTTCTGCATATCTAAGAACTGGCGCGCATACGAAGACAAAGACTCTACATATCTACGTTGTCCTTCTGCATAAATAGTATTAAAAGCCAATGAGGATTTTCCAGAACCAGAAACGCCTGTAAAGACCACCAACTTATTCTTTGGTAAGTCTAAATCAATATTTTTAAGATTATTTTCGCGCGCCCCGCGAATTTTTATTATGCCACTCATAATGTACAAATATAGAGAATTTATATGGAAATGCAATAGCCATATAACAAAAAATCCCGCACCTGCGGGATTTTATTCTGATTTTACCGCAGAGGGCAGCAACTTTTCCGGATTCAAAGAAATATCCGCCACTCTGACATGATCAGCACCCTGCTTTGGTGCCAAAACCCCATTTACCCAAACATCAACACCGCCAGCATTACCAAATACTGCAGCATAACCCTTTCCATCTGGAACATAATAAACGTCCCCAGGAACCAAAACACGACTAAATACCGTGTTCCCACGAGCATCTTCAACTTTTACCCAAGATTCTTGCGTTGCTTGCAGTATCACAGATGCAACCTCTGCATTTTCTGTGCCAAAGCGTTCCCGTACACTAACCTTATATTTTGGTTCTTGCGCCTTTTCAACCTGCATTACCACAGAATCACCAGAATTTACGGAATCGTCACTGGAATTTATAGACAATAAAATTGTTAAAGTCACTATAACTATGACCACCGCACCCAAAACTATTGATAACCATAACCAGTTACGCTTTACATACTTTTTTGCTACGTTTAGCCAACGAACGTACCATTTTTCGCTTGTAATAATATTTGTATCCGATGCGGTATCTTGTTCGGTTTCAATTTCATCTTCTTTTACTTCAGAAATCAATCCCATTTCTTTTTTCAATTTAGTTACAATTTCATCTGGGTCTAACCCTAATTCCATTGCATAATTACGAGCGAACCCTAATATATAAACAGTTTCTGGGATAACGTCATAATTACCATCTTCTAAAGCCTGTAAAAATTCTTCACGTATGCATAACTGCTTAGAAACAGTTTGTATTTCACGCTTACGACGTCCTGTTGTACGAGCATTCCGCAATATCTCTCCCACAGTCATTTCTTGGCCAATGTCCGTATTTGTAATTTCTGTCATATTTTTTATCCCTTGTTTTTAACCCATAATAGAATCTATATATTCTCTTCGCAACCCCAAAATTTACAAATTTCTGTCTTTAGTTCTTTTGCGCTGAAAATTTTGTTTACTTTTATTCTAAACTCCGCCGAATTCGGTATTCCCGCCGAATACCATGCCGCATGCTTTCTGAACATCTGCGTAGCATTTTTTTCCCCGTAATACCCCAACATATATTCAAAATGCCGCAAAACAATCGGTCCGATTTGGTGCGGGACATCACATTTACCAGACAAAACCCCCAGCGTCCAAGGACGCCCCAACATAGCGCGGCCAATCATGGCACCAGAATATCCGAGATTTAATACTTTTGTCACATCTTTTATATCTTTTATATCTCCGTTCCCTATGATGGGCATTTTTATATCGTCTGTAATTCTTGGT
This sequence comes from uncultured Alphaproteobacteria bacterium, assembly GCA_944390835.1. Taxonomy (GTDB): domain Bacteria; phylum Pseudomonadota; class Alphaproteobacteria; order Rs-D84; family Rs-D84; genus Enterousia. The sequence goes on from CALXQT010000027.1 coordinate 3,395, forward strand.
AATTTTGACTCTCCCATATATAATTGTGCTCTGGTTCTGCCGTGCAACGCAGCAAAAGAAATTCCGCAATCTGTTGCGATATGAATTAATTCAGCCCAGTCCCGACTAGCTTCATCCCACCCCAAACGAGTTTTTATTGATACTGGTATTTTCACTGCTTTAACAACAGCTCGCATTATTTTTTCGGCTAAAATATGATCTTTCATAAGGTGAGCCCCTGCCCCACTACGGGTTGCAACTTTCGGCACAGGACACCCCATATTTATATCAATCCAAGTTGCCCCAGAATCTTGTAATATACGTGCTGCGTCAGCCATTAATGAAACATCTGCACCAAAAATCTGTGCTCCAATATTTCCTTCATCGTCATACCTATCAAAGTTTCTTAGGCAATTCTTATGCGCTTCTACCAAAGAATGACAAGATATCATCTCGGTATATAAAGGTGCATCAGGCGCAAACATACGCACGATACGCCGGAACGGTTTATCTGTAATTCCAGCCAAAGGTGCACCAAAAATTTGATTATTTACCAACATTTGTGATATAATGCCACCTATGAAGGAAAAAATCAAAAATTTCTTTGCTTTTATGGGACGGGCTTGGTCGGACGGAACTTCCGGAAAATTTGGGATATTACTACTAATATTCGCCGTCTTCATGTTTATACGTATGTTCTGGGGCGAAGTTAACGTACAACGATTAATAATAAACATATGGCGATTAAATGATGAGCAAGAACAACTGGCAGCAGAACAAGAAGAACTTAAAGCTATTCGACGTCATATTGAACTATTACAGGGGTATAGTGCTGATTATGTAGAGGAACTGGGGTTAAAATATTTAAATATAGGCGACCCAAAAACTAAAATATTAAAACTTTAAAACCGCCATTACGACGGTTTTTTCATTAGTTCAACAGAGATATTGCACCGTTTAAATATAAAGCAAAAAACAACCAAACCAAATACGGCCAAATTAACCAATACGCCGCATGACTTATTTGCTTAAATGCCCGCATCATCCATATTGTAAAGCCAATTAACGCAATAAGAACGATCAAAGAAACACCTATCAAATGCAAACCAAAGAAAGTGTAAGACCATAATGCGTTTAAAACAATATTAACGAAAAACAAACAATAGGCTTTCGCTTTGCTATACCGGGTTTTATCAACAAATATTAGATACAACGCGATACCCAATAATAAATACAAAATCGGCCACACGACAGCAAAAACCCACCCATTTGGTGTCAAAACCGACTTATTTAACATATTATACCACACGTCTGACATACCGCTTGGCGAAAACAGCATACCGATTATTCCCGGCAAGAATGATATAACGATAGCCAAAACAAACAACCAAAATTTTTTCATAAAACACTCCCTTTAATTTTACGATAAAAGCATATCACATATAATTAAGTTTCCCCACAGGAACGATTTCACAATATAAATTATTTGTGATATGCTTGAAATTCGGATAGAAATATTATAGAATTGCGCTAACGCGCCCTTAGCCCAGCTGGATAGAGCATCGGATTTCTAATCCGCAGGTCGCAGGTTCGAATCCTGCAGGGCGCGCCAGATTTTAAAAAAACCCGCCATTTTGGCGGGTACGTTTTTTAGATCTATTTAAACTAAACCAATCGCTTCAGCTTTAACAGCTCAAAATACATATAAATATCTGCGGCAGCATATAACAATAAAGTTACAGCCAAATAATATATCATAACCACTGCCCCAGCAATAGGATAGAACAGCAAAAATACTGCCAGCGCAATCAGTATTAACGAAACAATTAGGTCAAACCAATAATGACCGAATTTCGTCCTTATCATATTGATAGAAAATATAAGGGCTCGTAATGACTTGAATAAGAACAACAATACAAAAATATAAACTAAACTAATCACCGATCCCACTGGATAGATACAGAATAAAACACCTAAAACAACGTTTACTAATCCAAACACAACATCAAACCAGCCACCACCCATATCATGAGAAACGATGAAACCAGCTATAGTTCTATATAATCCAAACAATATTAAACCAACACCTATCACGAACGTCAAAGCCGTCAGAATTGCAACAGGTTTAAACACCATCAATATCGCAGCAACAACAAACAGCAAAGACTCGCATATTAATAGCGGTGCACTTTGATTATACAAACGCTTAATTGACATCATAACAGGGTTTTTATATCCTGCTTTAGCTTTTTCAGATTTTGTGTTTTTAGTTTTCGGCATTTTTTCCCCCTTTACAAAACAATATCTATATTCATTATTATAAATACAACACACAAAAAATTCAATCCATGTTTTTATGAATCTTATCCTCAACAAAACAAATTATTCTTTAAACCATTTATTCTTAAAGATTTTAAACACATTGTATTTTACAAAAAAAACGCCCATTAAAGGGCGTATACAACGAAAAACCAAGATTTAGTTTTATTAACGCTTTCTTGACGAGTCAAACATATAATTCTTTAAAACATCAAAGGTCAACTTCGCGATTTCCTTATTTTGTTCAAGAATTTGCTTTTCTCTTAATCTGTCAGATAACTTTCTGGCCAGTTCAAGACTTTTTTCTGTATTTACTTCTGACAGCAACTGTTGTTTTATTTCGATAATATCTTTATTGATTATGTTGAACACATCTTCAAAAGAATAACTGACCTGATATAAAACATCTTCCGTGGGGACAGATTCTTCGATCTGCTTAATTTTACGTGGTCTGCCTCTTTTTGGCTTAGTAGGAACAGGTAACGCATCTCTCGCAGTTTCTGCTACCTTTGGAGTTTCTGTTTCTTCGATCGTTTCTTGTATCATTAATGACTCCGCTTCGTTTTCTGCTTCTTCAAGAACTCTTTCTGACTCTGATTTTGCTTCCGCCTCATCTTCTACCACAGGCGTCATTACATCTTCGCTACCTGTTTCTATTATGACAGGTTCTTCTGATGAATTTTGGAAATGCACTTCAGCATCTTTGCGCTCTTGCGACAGCTCGGCCAACAGCGCTTCTACATCTATATAATTTTGCGGATTCTTTTTAAAATTATACTCGGTCTTATCTTTTAAGTCGCCAGATAAAATCGCACCGTTATACGCCGTTTTATTTTTTCCATCACCATGATTATCAAAAAATTTAGCAGCGACAAAGATATTACCGTCAAGAATACACCATATTACTCGCGGTCTATTATTTCTTCTGCCAAATCCTTGTGCAAGGTAAGAAGAGTTTTTAAACTCTATATTTGGCACCTGCTCTAACTTACCATTTTTCAGGCAAACAACTCTACCTGCGGCGGCCAACCTGCGAGTTTGAACAACATTTAAATTTATATCGTTTATCGCATTCAAGAAACTAAAGAGCGCTTCTTTATTGCCCTTATAAATTTTATAAACAAGATTTAATATACTTTTATCAAAAAATTTTTTTATTTTTATTGGCTTTAGTTCCTCTTCTGTGCGTACTTTTTCATTTTTTTCTGCGATTATTTTTTTGTTTAGTGTTTTTACCTCAACTTTATCTTCTTCTTTATCCTGTTCTGTGTCTTTTTCCGCCATTTTCCAACTTAATAAAGCAACAGATAAATCCTGAATTTTATCTGCCAGAACATATCCCTGCAAAGTTCCCCAAACTGCATCATCGTTATTATTATAAAGAAAGTTTTTAAGTAATTTTTTCAGTTCTTTTAAACTGATATCTTTATACGCGTCCAAAACTTTCAATGCTTCGCAAGCTTCAGAGGTAGTTAAATATCCCTTTGTTACAGCACTTTGTGCTTCTTTTGTCTTATTTTCTTTGGTTTTGCCGCCTATCTTCTTTATTGGTTTAACAGTAACCGAAGCGGGTTGGTTTATAACATCGTTTAAGCGCAAGGCCTCATTTTTTCCAACAATATCAAGGTTTGGATATTTAGTTATTATTTCTTTTGCAGCCGCTAATCCTATGTCGTTCTTTTTTAATGAATTAATTATAGCATTTCTAACATATACAACTTTTACGCAGCCTGGCAGAATACCCTTTAAAACGCTTAAATCATTAAAAGAATATAGACATTTCAATGAAGTAATCCCACTAGGAAGAACGGAATCAGCAGAAATTGCGAAACTAGAACAGTCAAATTCCCCATTTATTTCTACATTTGTAAAATCTGGTAATGCCTCCCCTTTACCGCTGCCTAAATTGACATCGCCATTAATTATAATTTTATCAAAATCAATCGCATGCAAAGCAAGCAAGTCAACACTTTCCATAGTGCTGACCTGTTGACCGTCAACGTTTCTGATAACTAAAGCATCATATATACAAGCCATTTAATACTTCCATATTTCGAACAACGAATTCCGCATATTCAATCAAAATTATAATACAAAATAAAATATTGTCAATAAATATGTCATTTATTACAAATGATTGGGTTTATATAGTACGACAACCTGTTTTTTTAACAAAACGCACAAAAAAAATCAAAAATTAGATAAAAATACTATTGACGCGCTAAAGCTTTTTTAGTTAAAATATCATAAGCAAACTATTATAATAGAGAGGAAGAACACCATTTTTATCTAACGTCGTATAATTATACGTTAAATGGTGTACCGGGGACAAAATGGCAAGAATAAATAGATTTTATTTGTTTATAGCGGCACTTGTAATGTCAAAAGTCACAGTTGCCGAGGCAATTGATTGTAATGATCCGACATTAACCACAGCCCAAGACCTCAAAGGAGAGTGGCTAGATGGTTTTACCTATCAAGATTTAGAAAGTCAAATCAGATCTTATGGCTCTAGATGGTGGACAACAAGTATTTGTACTACATGGATGGACCAGGATGAAATTACCGGCGATCTGACTGATGCATATTGCCCTTCTAGTGAAATAAACTATTATGGAGATGGTAATATTTTTGAAGCGCTTTGTTTAGGTAACACTGAATGCGTAGGTGTTTTACGAGATGGCGACTCCTGTGTCTATGACTCACCTGTATGCTCAAATGGTTACTTTTGGTATTTAACGGGCACCCCTTATACCAGTGAAGGTTATTGTGAAGAATGTCCTCAGTTTAATTATGCGCCTGGGAAATATGCGTCTGTGAGTAGTACCGAAGAACGCAACAATAATGATTATCAAGCTGCATCTGGACAAAATCTACGTTTCTGTTATGTACCTGCTGGTAACACATTTACTGATAATGCCGGAACATTTCAATACGTTCAAAATTGTTTCTTTTACGGCAGTTAATTAAAACTATTTTTCTTTACATATCTATAAATACCACTTAAAATGGCATGTGCATGTTGTGGTATTAAATAAAACGGGTTATAAATTTTATGGCAGATAATATTCAGGCTTTTTTTAATTTATTTTCCGCCAGATTATTAGAAATTGAAGGCAGACAAAACTATCTAATTCAAAAAGTTGGCGAATTACACGAACATGTTACACGCTTATACGCTCTGCGCTGTGACTATAACGACATTCCGCCCGCCCAGGGGCACCTGCTGTTACAACAACAGGCGTGTCTTAAATTAGCAATAATGGTTGACGCAGACCTACGCGCTGCAGGTATTAACTATTTCTTATCGGCAGGCAATCTTTTAGGCGCCTGCCGGACCGGTGAATTTGTCCCATGGGATGACGATTTTGACTTTGGTTTATTACGTGACGATTTTAACCGCGCCGTTGAATTATTAACAGAAAAATATAACCATGGCTTATTTCATACCACTTGGGCGAAAAGCGGTGGCATATTTAAAGTCTTATTCTTAAATAAGGTCTGTCTAGATCTATTCCCATGGGACATTCATTCAAAGCGCCTAGAAACTCCAGAAGAAATAGCTGACTTTAAATCCGATTATAAAAATGCAATGAATGAAGCCCGCCGTCTTGAACAAGAAAAATCCACATATAGTGATTATTATTCTATTACCAAAGACATGATTTTACATAACGAACAACCCGACATGGAAAACGGCGATATATTTGAGGGTGTTGATTGGCAACTTTTCCCTGACAGAATCTTAGCTCGCTATCATGACGCCATTTGGCGACATGAATACATATTACCTTTTGGTGAAATAGAATTTTGCGGGCATAAATTCATGGCCCCTAATAATCCTGATGCATGGCTAACAACAAGATACGGCGATTGGCGACGGCTTCGCCCAGAATTTTCTAGACATATGATATTAAACTTCTCTTATGAAGAATTAGAAACGGTAAAAGAATTCATAGACGGGAAAATACAATGAACCTAGCTCTAATTACTGCTGCCGGTATCGGCAATCGTATGAACAACGCAACCCCTAAGCAATTTGTATTCATACAGGACAAGCCGATATTAATTTATACCTTACAGGTATTTCAAAATCATCCTATGATAGATGCAATATGTGTTGCTTGCCTTGCTGGTTGGGAAAACACATTGTCAGAATACGCAAAACAATACGGAATAACAAAACTAAAACACATCGTAACAGGTGGTGAAACTAATCAGGATTCAATACGTTTGGGCTTGACTGCGCTATCTAATAATTATGCTGATGACGATATTGTGCTGATTCATGATGGGGTACGCCCACTTGTGTCTGAAGAAGTTATTACGGACTGTATAAAAACTGTTAAGCATAACGGTAATGCTATTGCGGCAATTCCATGTACAGAAGCCCCCCTAATAACAACAGACGAAGGCCATAGTTCTACGAAATTTATTCC
>CALXQT010000028.1 GCA_944390835.1 uncultured Alphaproteobacteria bacterium
GAATCAGCACGACCATAAAAATTATTACCTTTGCGACATATTTCTGCACGTGAAGCACACCCTTCTATTTCTGTACATATTGCGCCTTCTGGTACGTTTTGCATATGTGCACCAAAATCAATAACCATTTCTAATTTTTCAACGGGGTTTGATGTCATCAATAAAAACTTTTTCATTTCTGCATATTGCATTTCTTTACCACCCATGTTCGGTTAAATCTAAATCAATACGTGCCTCTTCAGACATACGCGACAAATCCCAAGGAGGATCCCAAACCAATTCAATTTTTACATCTCTACCCCCAGATACCGCTGTCACACTTTCATGAACCTGTTGTAATAAATCTTCCATCATTGGACACGTCGGGCTGGTAAAAGTCATCTTTATACCAACGGTTGAATCATCAATAGAAATATCATATATCAAACCAAGTTCCCAAATATTTACTGGTATTTCTGGATCGTAAATCGTCTTTAACACTTCAATAATACTATCTTTCTTCAGCATCGCCATTTTATTTGATTGCCTCTTCTATGATATTAACAGCATTATAAACATCTTCCATGGAATTCCACCACCCAACAGATATACGGGCCGTTCCCGTCAATCCAAGGGCACGATGTAACCAACCAGCACACATATTACCAACGCGCAAACAAAGACCTTTTGCACCAACCAGCGCACCGAAATCTAAAATGTGCATATCCTTTATATAAAACGTCAGCAACATCGCATCACGATCAGTTATTATGTTTATACGCGGATTTATTACCAATTTATCATACATATATTTTATTAAGTCTAAATTAGGTCTATTAGAAATCAAATAATCTATTGCTGCTGACAAACCAATAATTTGCGTCAAAGGTAAAGTCCCAGCCTCAAATTTATCCGGTGCAGAATTTAAAGTCCACGAATCAGGTCCGGTTATTTTATTTACCATTCCACCGCCGAATTTATCTGGGTAAAATAAATCTGGATTTTTTATATACATGATGCCAACACCAGTATCAGCCCCGATTTTATGCCCTGAAAAACATATAAAATCTGCATTCCATTTTTTGGCGTCAATCAAACTATGAACGACATACTGTGCCGCATCAACAACTATTATTACATCCGGATTTTTTCTACGCACCTCTATAATTATTTTTTCAACGTCAATTGGGATTCCCATTACATTGGACATGGCGGTTATTATCATAACATCCGCCTCAGGGATTTTTGAAACATCATAATTAAAACATTTGTCCAACGGGCAAACTACTATATTTGCTCCCAAAGCGCTAAAAGGCATACGAGCACTATGATGATCTAAATCAGATACAGCAACAACGGGTTTTCGTTCTGCAAACTCAGGTAATTCAAGAATTAAACGAGCCGCTCGATTTAAACCATCTGTTGCACCTGAAGTAAAAACGATTTGCTCCGACGAATCTGCACCGATAAAATCGGCTACCTTTTTTCTAACATTTGTGATTGCTAAATCAACTTCTGCAGCGCGTGCACAAATACCACGACCTGCATTTGCATAAGAATCGTGCAAAAAATCAACTTCTGCCTTTATAACTGATTCGGGTTTTAAGGCAGTAGCCGCAGCATCTAAGTATATGATATTATTCATTTTATGATTTCTCTTGCATTTTGTGGGGATTATAATACACTCGTGAAAAATATCAACAAGGAAGGAGTTGAAAATGGCTTTGGAACATGCAAACGACGCAACGTTTGAATCTTTGACAGGAACTGGTATTGCGTTGGTTGATTTCTGGGCACCTTGGTGCGGTCCATGTCGTATGTTTGGACCGATATTTGAATCAGCCTCCGAAAAGATTCCTGATGTAAAATTCATTAAATTTGAAATAGATGAGGCGAACCGCCGTACCCCGGCAAAATTTGGTATTCGCAGCATTCCGAGCGTTCTGGCATTTCGCAACGGCGAACTAGTCGAAGCACGCACTGGTTTAATGGATGAAGAAACTCTTATGGATTGGATAAGTGAAATAAAAGGATCCTAAAGATGGCAACAAAAAATTATAAAAATATAGAACTTCCGGCAAAATATGTACCAAAAAAATCTGAGCCTTATATGTGCCCAGAACAATTAGCATATTTTTATCAATTACTTTCTGCGCAAAAAGAAGAATTATTACATGATGCAACCTCAACATTAAGTGCGGTACGTATCGCAGAACAAGCAGATGGTGTCGGTGTCGGTGATGAATCAGATAATGCCGCCTTTGAGCAAGAAATGACCATGAATTTACGTATGTCTGAACGAGACAATAACTTACTAAAAAAGATAAACGCGGCATTGGAACGAATCGAGAACGGAACGTATGGTTACAGTGTAATTTCCGGTGAAGAAATTGGCATCTCTCGTATGTTGGCGCGTCCATTGGCAACAATGACCATCGATGAACAAGAAGAGCATGAAAAACGTAATTAATTACATGCTTATCAAATATAAAAAACCGGCATTTGCCGGTTTTTTTATTGTTATTTTACTTTACCAGTTTTAACAGGCTTTTTAACCGCAGTTTTTTTTACTTTATTTTTTACAACGGTTTTCTTAACGGTCGTTTTTTTATTGTCGTCCCCATCTGGTTCTTTTGATTCCTTTTTCTTATCTGTATTTTTTATTTCTTTTTTAAAGACATTTATTCCATCAGCCAGATTTTTCATCATACCTGGAATTTTATTATGTCCGAAAAGAATCAGAACCAAAACAACGATTACAAGAATTTCAGCCCAACCAAAACGACCAAACATTTATAGTACCTCTTTTACTTTATTTTGTAACATAACATTCCAAACCATCTGCTTTAGCATTTCTACAGAAATTATTAGCGTCTGCAGCGGCATTAAAGCCAACACGCAATCTATAAGCAGTTGTCCCATTCGGCAAAACAGCAGCCAAAATTACAAACTGATGACCTGAAAATAGATTTTGATGCGACTTTTGAAGTTTATTTTGTCCCGCCTCGGCCAAAGCGCGTGTGCTATAAGACCCAATCTGTGCATACCATGCAAATGTTTTTGGTGTAGTTTGTGCACGTTGCGTCTGTGTACGTTTTGTTGTTTGCTGCGACGCAGATTTTGAAACTACTTTTTTTGCGGCAGGTTTTGTAGCAGGTTGAGCCGCAGGTTTGTCCGGATTAAAAGTAACATCTTTTCTATCATCAACAACGCGTACAGGAACACCCGGTGTAGTATTTTGTACCACAGGTTGAGGTGCAGGTTGCGGCGTTGATTGTGCCGCCATAGGTTGTTGTGATGGTACAGGTTGTGGTGCCGGTGCAACATTTGCCGGCTGTACATCTGGAGCCGGCCCAACGATTAACGGTGCGTTTGGATCCTCGCCTTCAACTATTACTGCCGGGGCATCCAGATTAACCTCCATAGTAGATGCGGAATCCCCACCAACAATTCTAATAATTACGTATGTTGCCAATATTATAACCAACACACCAACGCCCATTAACAACCATGGTTTTTTTGGTCGTGGCGCAGCAAACGGTGCCGCATCTGGTAATGCGTCTATAGAATCGGCATCATCATTTAAATCTAATAAATCTAAATTATCATCGTTATTCATCAGGACTCCCCCATAGTTCTTTACGCATTATTATATCATAAAAAACCGCAATCTCAAAAGATTATATCAGAATTTACTTTGGCATCTGTCCAAAATTAGGCGGTACAATCAACTTATGATTTTCTTCCACAATTGGTTCTGTTTCGCATTTTGACGCGCATGCAGATAATAATAACGGCGCAGAAATAATCGCTAATAATAAAAACGCTTTTTTCATCCACCTTCCTTTTAGTTATACATCTATATTATAATGGCGCGTGTTAAGCGCGCCATATTTTTTTTAATTTACAACGGCATTTTTACGTCCTCTTTCATCTGTGATAGAAAATCATCAAATTTTATAACTTCTTGCTTTTCTACCCCCAAATGACGAAGCGTTACAGTCCTATCGGTCATTTCTTTCTCGCCTACTACTGCAATAATTGGTGTTTTTGCTAATGATAATTCACGGATTTTATAGTTAACTTTTTCATCGCGTAAATCAGCACGGGCATATATACCATTGTCACGCAATACATTAACTATCTCTTCTGCATATTCACGAAATTTTTCAGAAATAGGCGTTACAACAACCGGCTCTGGAGATAACCACAACGGTAAATTACCACCAGTAGATTCCAACAGTACACCCATAAAGCGCTCTACAGAACCTAACATCGCACGATGTAACATAATAGGACGATGCTTTTCACCGTCTTCACCTATATAGGACAAATCGAAACGTTCAGGTAAATTCATATCCAGCTGAACTGTTCCACACTGCCATACACGCCCCATAGAGTCTTTTAAATAATTATCAATTTTTGGTCCATAAAAAGCTGCATCACCTTCTGCAATTTCATATTCAATGCCATTGGTGTCCAGCGCATGCTTTAAAGCCCCTTCTGCTTTATCCCAAATCTCATCAGAACCGATACGGAATTCAGATTCTTTTCTTGTTGCTAACTTCATAGAAATTTTATCAAAGCCAAACTTTGAATAAATATCTTTAATAAACCGCAGAACCTTAACCACCTCTGCTTCTAATTGTTCTTCTGTACAGAAGATGTGAGCATCATCTTGTGTAAATTCACGTACACGCATTAAACCAGATAAACCACCAGCGGCTTCATACCGATTCACCTTACCAAATTCGGCCAAATACATTGGTAAATCCTTATAAGACTTAATTCCTTGCCCAAAGACTAACATCCCCCCTGGACAGGACATAGGTTTTACACAAAAAGTTTTTCCATCTTGGGTTTTTCCAGAATAATTGTGTTCACCATATTTGGCCCAATGACCTGATCTTTCCCAAAGACACCTGTCCATAACAGATGGCGTCGAGATTTCTAAATAACCGGCTTTTTCTTGGCGATTACGGATATATTCGATCAATTTTCGATAAATTTTGTATCCCTTATCATGCCAGAATACCGCCCCAGGTGCATATTCTGGTTCAAAATGGAACAAATCCATATCTTTACCTAGTTTACGGTTGTCACGTGCAGCAGCCTCTTCTTGCATTTTTAAGAACGCTTCTAATTCTTCCTTAGAAGCAAATGCATCAACATAAATGCGCTGCAACATTTTATTTTTCGCATCACCCTTCCAGTATGCCCCCGCTACATTACGAATTTTAAACGAATCGCGGGGTAAATCTTTAGATGTTTCTACGTGTGGCCCCCGACACAAATCAACGAAATCACGGAAAGTATAAACAGATAACTGTTCGCCAGCAGCATCATACTCGTTCAACCATTCCATTTTATACGGTTGATTTGCGAAAATTTGCTTTGCTTCATCCAATGATACATTGCGCTGTTCGAAACGACCGTTTGATTTAATCAGCGATCGCATTTCTTGTTCAATTTTTTCAAAGTCTTCTTCTGAAAATCTATGATCTGTATCAAAATCATAATAGAAACCGTTTTCAATTGCCGGTCCCCCAGCAAACTTAACATCTGGATATAATTTTTGTACTGCTGCCGCCATAACATGCGCCAGTGAATGGCGAATCGTTTCAATAGGATATGACATAATAAAACCCTTATATTTATAAAGTAAAATTTAATTGTTATTGATTATTACACTGTGCGAGAAAAACCGCAAATAGAATCTACACCCCCGTGGGGGTTGTTGTAGTTGTGGTAAAGGAAATTATATAATTTTTCATATCAATTAAATGTTAGTACTTAAAACACATGATGTCAAACCTGTTTTATACATCAATTATGCAACCAAACAACACAGCAAAAAAGAAACAAACACTGCCAGCAATTACAAACAAATGCCAAATCGCATGAGAATATTTCATTTTGCGCCACAAATAGAAAAATACACCTATAGAATATGACAATCCCCCCGCTAATATAAACCACAAACCGCGAGTTGGGATTCTATAAAGCATCGCAGGCAGTATAAACAACAACGTCCACCCCATAACAAGGTATAAAGCCACCATCCATTTAGGTTGTTGTTTCGGATTACGCATTTTCATAATAGATCCAAATATAACGATTGCCCACAAAATCCCGAATACTGTCCAGCCAATCCAACCGCGTAAATTAACTAATAGAAAAGGTGTGTATGTACCGGCTATCAAGGCATAAATTGCCGCACTATCCCACACTTCAAAAAAGCATTCACTTTTTTTACCAATCGTTGCATGACACATTGTGGAACCAAAATATAAAGTAAACATAGTTAAACCAAATATAGCACAAGATACTATTGCCCAAGGATCCCCCTTTAAAGAGGCAAATACCACCAACAAAGTCAACCCAGCTATCGCTAAACCAATTCCTATACCATGGGTTAAAATATTCACCGCTTCTTCAGATTTAGTACTTGGTCGTTCCCAGCGAAATAAACCCGTTGCCCTTAGTATGCGTAATAAACGACTTCCACGAGAATCAGACTTAACAGCTTTTAATTTTGCACGAACAACTTTTTTTGACTTAACCATTTATAACATCCTTTATTCGCGATAGGACTATATCCTGCCCCATAACTTGCATTATAGAATACAGATCAGGGGTATTAGTACGCCCAGTTAAAGCGACGCGCAAATTCATTGCAACATCCCCGTTCTTTACACCTTTGTCAGCGGCAATGGCGACAATTTTTGCCCACCACGCATCTTTATCATCACAAATATCAAATGTTGATAAAAATGCAGACAATAAATCTTTATTAAATTCGTATTCAGTATTTTTGGCAAACAAATCATCCCAGAAATAAGATACTTCCTGTAAAGTTTGTTTCCAGGTAATAAAGTCCTTGCGAATGCGTTTTGGATTATCACGTTCAATTGCCAAGATGTTTTTCAGGTATTCTGGATTATCACCGATTCGGGCCGCCCATTGAACATCATATTCATCTGCCCAATCGCGAACGCGCTTTACCAATTCATCAACCGGCAACGTAGCGATATATTCTTTTGCCCACCATTCTAATTTTCTGTTATCAAACAAGACCCCCGACATAGGTATTTTCTTTGGGCGCAATTCATAATCCCAAAAAGATTTAACCTGCCCTTTGACCTTCGCCTCTTCATAACCAGATGCAGCGATATTACCAAGATAATCTATTATCGCCGCAGTCGGCCAACCGTCTGCTAAGAAAAATGCAACGTTTGCCTCTGGGTCATGGCGCTTGGACAACTTTCTTTGTTTGCCAGTTTCTGGGTCAATCTTATCAATTGTCGCAGTATGAATATATAACGGTGGCGCCCACCCCATCATGCGAAACAGTTGTGTGTGTAAAGGGAAAGAAGGCAGCCATTCTTCACCACGAACAACGTGCGTTGTACGCATAAAGTGGTCATCACACAGGTGCGCAAAATGGTACGTTGGCAAACCGTCATTTGACTTAATCAAAACAATATCTTCGTTATTTTCTGGGAAACCGATAGAACCACGAACAGCATCTTTACAGAAAATCCTATTATCAGGATTACCGGTAGAATATAAGCGAATTGACGGAAACTCACCTGCATCCAAATGACGAATTATTTCTTCTTCTGATATATCTCTATCACGTGCAAATTCGCCATAAATACCCGTTGCGAATCCTGCATTCTTTTGATTTTCACGAATTTTTTCCATATCTTCTGCCGTCAAAAAGCAAGGATACGCCAATCCACGGGCCAACAAATCTGCTGCGACACTGCGATAAACATCCTTGCGCTGCGACTGATAGTAAGGTCCATATACATCATCATTATTATATTCAAAACCGAATCGTTTCATAGAATCTACAATAATCTTCGCCGCATCTTTTACTTCGCGCTTGGTGTCTGTATCTTCTATGCGCAGCATAAATACACCGTCAGTTTGCTTTGCCAATTTATAATCAATCAAAGACATGTACAAACCGCCAATATGCATATATCCCGTAGGGCTTGGTGAAAAGCGGGTTACAAAGGCCCCTTCTGGTAAATTACGTGGTGGATATTTTTCTTCCAGCTCTGCCAAAGTATATTTTGGCGCAGCGCCTAATACACGAGTAATCAAATCTGCCGACAAACCTTTACGCATTTTTATTTTCCCTTTTCCCACTCTGATTTTAACTTTGAATATACCACTATATCCCTAGGAACATCTCGCAGAACATACGACTGCCTATTAATCCCCTCTTTTACATAACCACAACGTTCAGGAACCGCCCGTGATTTAATATTATCAACGTCTACTTTTATTTCGATTCGATTTAGGCCCAAATCTTTAAACCCTAAAGTTTCAAAAGACCTTACCGCCCGAGTCATAATTCCACGACCGTTATAATCGCGGGATAACCAGTAACCTATTTCTGCCATTTTATGTTTTTCTAATAATGAAACAAAACTTATACTACCTATAATCTTTTTGTCAAAAATTATGTAATAATTACTGTTTGTTATTTCTGATGATTTTTTTAAATGTGGATACATATCTTCTGGACTATTTGATACGTCAACCCATTCCAACCACTCTGACATATATTGTCTTTGTGCATTTACCAATTCAAACAAATATTTAGCCGTATCAAACAACGGTTTTACTTTTTCCAATGTAAAACCGTCACTATAAATAACTTTTGGAAACTCTATCATTTATATTGCCTTGTATTTTTATAAGTTGAATTTTATACTAAATATATGGAAAAACAAGAAATAAGAACTTTTGGACGCCGTCATGGTAAGAAATTATCTACCCGTCAAAATACGTTGTTAAATACCATTTTGCCGACATTAAAACCTATAAATCTATCGACAAATACCGGTCTAATTTTAGAAATTGGGTTTGGTTCGGGTGAACATTTACGCGAAATCAGCCGGGAAATGCCGGATAAAATAATAATTGGTGCAGAACCTTTTATGAACGGGGTCGCTTCTTTATTGTCCGCCATTACCGACGAATCGAATTCGATTCGATCTGAATACGAAAACATACGCATTTTTCCAGACGATGTTCGTGATTTTCTGCACACAACCGATTCGAAATTCGAACAAATTTGGATCTTGCATCCAGACCCATGGCCCAAAGCAAAACATGAAAAACGCCGTTTATTAAACACAGAATTTTTAAATCTGTTGTCTTACCATTTAAGTAAAGATGGTGAAATTATAATTGGAACAGATCATTGGGAATATTTTGACTGGATTCTCAATCAAGCCCACCAAACAAATCTATGTGTAAGTATTCCGGATTTAGATACAATTCATACTCGCTATCAGCAAAAAAACAAGGCGGGCACTTCTGCACCTAAATACATGATATTAAAAAATTAGATATTAATGAAAAATTTTACATCTTTCAGCAAATTTTCCTGCAAGGCCTGAATTAAGCGGAATGTTTGTTCAATACGAATTTGGTTATCGCCCAGATAAAAATGAAAACCTATATTTTGTATTTCATTATTATAAGCAGATAAAGCAGCATATACACGCCCCACAAAATCAGACTTTTCCCCATCATCTTGTGGCATTACTAATAATAAACCCGTAGCCCGCATCTTTTTTAATTCAGAAAAAACGAAATCCCAATCAGACGGTTCTATTTCATTTATATCTAACCCTATAAATATAGACTTATTAAAAAACAAATCGTCCCGTATTAAATACAACTGCGAAACAAACTCTCTCAAGTCCGATAACCGCATAAATACCTGTGCACCATCTGCCCCCTGTTTAAAAGCAGAATTTATCTTTTCGGCTATCTGAGAGACATTTTCTATGCTATGACCATTCATATAAAAACGTGAAAATATTTTGATTTTTTGTTTTTCCAACCATGGCCATACAATTGGTACAGATGTCACCCCTACAGATATAACAGAAATATTTTTTTCTATAGCAATCGAAGCTGCCTGAGCTAAATCTGTTGGATCAGCGTCAGCACGGCACCAAAGACCGACATCAGAAGATATATCAAGAATATTGTCCGTATTTATCATTACTCTTTTTACTTTATCATAAATATGATATAATTTAAACCAAATGAGAATCCGCATAGACAATATTTTACTGTGTATTTTATGGTTACTGGCAGTAATACTGGGGACTTGTTTTTGGTTTAATACAATATTTGGTTTTGATATCTTTTCTGCGGCACATTGGGAATACATATCGTCGCTACAGGCTTCTCACGCCCCAATAAAAACAAGTTTTTACGTCTCTGTGGCAATTACTATATTTATAACAATTTTTGGAATATACTTAATTGTACAACCAAGAATGAGGAAAATCAGACTTCCTATAATGAAAGTCTCTAAGCATGAAGACGATCAAAAAAAAGAGGCCATACCTCAATCAAATTCAGATGCATCAACATTAGACATTTTACCGGCAGAAGTTCAAGAAACTCATGAAGAAGCTAAACCATCGGTTCCAGCGTCATCGGTCCGACCACCTCGTCTTATAATGCCGACTTTTAATAATAACTTTATATCAACACAACCCTTACCTACGCAAACACAACCAATTATTCAGGTAAAAGAAGAAGATATTTTAGAATTAAAAAACATATTTATAAATGCGGGTTATACAGTTAAACCCAATGCTACTATAAACGGCAAAAAAACACACTTGATTGCGGTTGGTACTAACGAAACTATGTGGCTTGGCTGTATTGGTTTAAAAACAACAGATGTACGTTCAATAATTGACAGGCTCCAACAAATATTTTCTGACACACTAGAAACGACAGAAATAGAAGTGAATGGTTTTGTTATCGGGGCTCCAGATGCATCAACCTCAGAATTCCAAGATATATTAATGTTTAATGATATTGCTGAATTACGAGAATATATGAAAGATCGCCAGAATCCTCCATTACCGCCAGATGATGATGGATTATTTGATGCGTATTCACAATATATTAATGTGGTTATAGCCAATATAGGTAACATATAATGCAATTAAACGAGGATTCTGCAAAAAAACTTTTAACCGACATGAATATGGCAGATATGCCAATAATAGAATTTCAACCTAAAGCCGCAAAAGTTGCTCAAGACTGGTTTAAAAAATATAAAAACTTATGTTATGAATTTATAGAATCTTTATCTGATTCTGTTGAAGAACTTGCGTTTATGAATTTAAACCAACAAGAATTTATGGCATTAATTATGGGACAAAAAATTCCACAAAACCTTTCTATACGTTTCAAAATACCATTAATATGGGGTGGACAATTAGATATAAATAATTTATTTATGTGTTGGACATTTCCATACTCACATAGATTGGACACTTTTATCATGAAGCAAAATGGTGCTAATACTATATGGTTACCCAATCCTACTAAAAAAATCTATGTTCCCATACATAACACATCTGGTGGTGATGGTGGAAATGCAACCGAAGATAGATTAAGCCAAATAGCAGCGCAAATAGCGGCAGCGCGCGGAATGGAGCAATAAACATGAAGTGTTCTGAATTTTTAGATTCTATGAAACGTCACAGTGCAATGTTTGCCCCCCCTGCTTCTGCACAGTCAATAAGCTTAACAAATTCGGGGTTACAAAATATACGCGCAGCAATTTTACCGCAATTTATAATAGATTTATATTTGAAATGCGGTGGAATAAACCTTGGCAATGCTTATATCTTTGGCCCCACACAAATAAGTCGCGGAAAAATATATCCTATTCCAAGTATATTAGATATAAATAAAGAATTAATAAATATACCAAAACTAAATGGTAAAACAGTATTCGGTAGAAATGATTTATTTTGGTTTGTATTTGATACTTTCGGTATATGTAGTATGTTAGACAATATAACATTAAACGAATTACGTAAATATCCAGATCCTTATAAAGCAATGACGGATTGTCTTATTGCAGGAAATATATAAAATGATGAAAATATCTGTATCTTTATCAGGTCACCAAACCAGTATCTCGTTAGAAAAAGAATTTATATCTATTTTGCGAGATATCGCACAGAAAGAACATAGATCTGTTGCATCAATTATCGAAGAAATTGATGATGATAGATCTCCTGGGACAAATTTATCATCTGCAATTAGAATCTGGATTCTAAGAAAAATTTCGCAATAAATTCTATTTCTGTTTTTGTGTTGTATACAGAGAAATCAAGCATATACATGAAAATAATAAAATTATTATCATCCAGCCATCACATCCAACCAAACGATAAATTGTTCTATGTGCACCACTAATTACCCCATCCATATATCCAGACTTTGCTACTGGAATTTCTGATATAATATCTCCGTCAGGTTCTATAAAAGCACTAACACCAGAATAGTTTGCGCGAACAATCGGCAATCCTGATTCAATAGCATATCTTCGTACCATATCCAGATGTTGGTATGTTCCAGGTGTTTTTCCAAACCATGTATCATTTGTAATGTTTATAATAGCATCTGGCAAAGCCCCTTTGGGGACCAAAGAATCAGAAAATATTATCTCATAACAAATAGCTGGTGCAAAAGTAAATGTATCCCCATTAATTTGTATGCTTATAACTTCAGCCCCAGCCCCTTTTGATAATTGCCCAGGTGTCGGTATAAAATCACCAAAAGGTCTATATTCTCCGAATGGGACGAGATGAGATTTACTATATATCTTTTTAATAGCTCCATTTGGTGATGCGATAACCATTGAATTATATACTTTATTATTCTTATAAGACGTTGCACCAATTATAACATTATTATTCAAAGCATTTGCCAATGGCATATCATCCCCATCTAGTACGACAAAAGGATATGATGTTTCTGGAAAAACAACCATATCTATGTTTCCTGGCGCGGAAGCTATTTTTATAAGATGTTCCACATTTTCTGTTGCGTTTCTTATTGCCTCATCACGAGAATGTGTAGCTTTTTGCGCTGCGCTACGTGCTGGCTGAACCACCCGAATAACAGGAGACACGTTTTCATTATGCTGAGAATTTGTAATGTTCTTATACCCATAACAAGCCCCCAGCGTCGCCAACAAAATAAAAATAAGAAACATTACCCAAGATGGTTTATCTTTTCTGTCATTCACCAATTCTATTATCAAAGCGATCAAACCAATTATTATAAAAGTAGTTCCCAAAGCCCCCCACAAGGCCATAGAGTTTATTAATACAGGAAACGGCATTAAAATATTCGCAATTGGATTCCAAGGAAAACCAGTAAAAAGCCATTCCCTTAACCACAACACAAAAGTCCAAATAGCGGCAAATAAAATAGCTCTACATGCAGGAATTGTGCGTATACGCATTACAACTATAAACGGAATTGCGAATATAATTCCACCTACGATACCTATCCCAATCAATGCTGGTATCGTCCATATGGCAAACTGTTCAGCTAATTCTGGTACAACATAAATAGAATTTACCACCCACCAAAACATTGCGACAGAATATGTGGCACTGAACGGCAAAATTTGTAAAAAGGATTTAAATAGACCATGATATGATTTGCGAACAGATAATTTATACACACCTGCAATCGCGATTATCGTTGCCCACCACATATGAAAAGGCGCAAAACCCAATGCTGCCAGACCACCAAGTAAAAACATTAAAACATATTGCCAAATAGAATTTTCCGGCATCTTGCGTTTACGCAACCAGGAAAAGAAACGTCCACCGGGACAACAAGACGATTCTTCACAAGACGTATCATCTTGCGTATATGGATTTTTTATTCCCATATTTCCCAAAATTTCCGTTTCTTTTTTTTCCATAATAATAGCTTCCTTATCCGAGATATGATCGTATCCCTGTAGGTGTAACATACCGTGCACCACCATATGCGCCACATGTTCTTCTACAGGTATATTTTCATCCTTTGCTTCTTTTAATATGGTATCCAAAGATATATAAATATCGCCCAGTAAAATATCATCACCAAGCTCAAATGATAATACATTGGTTGGTTTATCAATATTACGATATTCTTTATTTAATTTATGAATTTCTTCGTCATTAGTTAATATTATAGAAACTTCTGCATCAGGTTTTACTTTTAGCGCTGCCATATTAGAAATTTTTTCAAAGTTAACTTTATATTTACGCCAACGCTTATCATTATAATTTACATAAACTTTCATGTTCATACCCGTATTCTACGCAATACCCTTTGACTTATCATGCAGCAAATTTATATCTGGATAAGATTTCTTAGAAGTCTTTTCCAAATTCCTTATAGCATGCTTATAATCATCAAACTTTAATTCTTCTGATAATTCACCAGAATGCATTTTTTTATTCAAAATTTTTGATAAACCTGGATAAGTATTACCGCTAAATTTTTTTGCTAGATCCAAATTTTTTTGAGCCATAGCATAATTGTGCTTCTTTTCGGCAATATCCGAAGCCTTATCTCCTATCGCAACTCTACATAATGCCGCATTATAATAAGTATATCCCTTAATGTCATTTGGCATACTGTTTATAAAACTAGAATTTATCAATTTTTGTACGACCTTTAGCCCGTTTTCAAATTGACCAATTTTATAATAACTAATTGCTAAGTTACTATATGCAATATAATTTTGAGGATCCGCTTCCAAAGCAGATTTAAATTTCTTAATCGCTGCTTTATATTTTTTCTCAAGGAATAAATCTTCACCATCCGCATTTAACTTTTCTGATTCAGACGCAATGTTTGTTTCTGTTTTACTTTTCGCTGCATAGTCCGAATAACTTATTGTGGCTCCAGACAAATCTACAAGACCATTTTCTATTAAATCCACTTGCTCCATAGTTAAATATTCTCTTACAGGTTCTTGAAGGCTTCCTTTCGTCACCCTATGTTTTTCTTTTAATAACAATTCTTTAATATTGTCTATTCTATGAACACCCTTTGCCCTTGCACTTCTAGCATCACTATCATATATTAGAAGACATTGTTGGTCTTTAGGTAAATAATTTTCTAACGTATACGGAGCTTCTGCAACAGCATCTAAAATCGTTACATCATCTATATCTCCCAAATAATACAAAGCAGCTACAGCATATTTATTGGCCAACCCCGACCAACTAGTTCCTTTTATACCAGCAAAACATCTGAGATAAATATTTGCTATATCTTTTTTACTTTTTCCTTTGTTAATTGCCTCGGCAACTGGATGTCCTGTATTTTTATTCCCATATGTATTTGAACCTTTATTATAAGCGGCTACAGATAAGATAACAAAAAGCTTTGAATCCATTGGTACTTTTATTTCTCTTCTTATTTTTGGATATACTTTTTTATATAACCAAGCAGAAACAAGTATTCGATTTTCTTCTATTGTTATAGAAGAACCATTACCTATTCTGCGCCCCAATGTTTTTTCCGCAAAGGCTCTATGTTCTCTATCCATTAATGCGAATCCACTTCCTATAGTAAGTGTACCCGAACCAAAATTATCGTTATATACCCTTTTAATAAAACCTTCGCTAGATATAATATGAGAAAGAACGTAAGGATGTATAGCATCTATCATATGCTGCCATGATTCATTATCTGCTGTTGGGTCAATAACAAAGTTTTTAAACTTTACATACTTTTTACCTTTTGTTATTTCTTTTACTTTTTGTGCTATATCTGGCCCTAAATTAGCCCCAGCAGAATACGCACCAAAAGATAAAGCTGTTAAACATAGCAACCACAAAAGGTGCGCTGACGCATTAGGATATTTTTTGCCCACAGAAGAAAAGAACTTAGAAAATTTATTCTGCTTTTTATCAACATCTGCCGATTTAAACTTTTCTTCCATTTTACGCAAATATTTATTATCTAAAGTCGTCCATCGTGCCAATGTAAGTAAGAACTGACTTCCTCCAGCGGCAAGCCAAGCAGATGCTTTTGCAACATTAAGTCCTAAAACTGCAGCTAAATCACGAAGTTCTGCCCAATCTTCTTGAATGCCTTTAGCATTTTTCTGACGGCGTTTTTCTCTGATATATTTTCCAGGATTCTTTTTCTCAATCAACTCGCGTAATTTTTTTGCTGCTTGTTCTGGCGTCATGACAATTTTACTAAATTCTTCTGACATGTTTTTCTCTTATTTTTTTCCTAGGCCTGTTTTTTTGGCAATTTTAGAACGTTTTATAGAATAATTCGGGGCAACAAATGGATAATCATCTGGCAACCCCCATTTTCTACGATATTCTTGCGGAGACATATTAAACTTACGTCGTACATATCTTCGTAACATAATATGCCATGTTCCATCTTCTAAGCACTGAATCTTGTCTGGATGCACAGAATCTGCAATTTGTTGCGGGGAAACAGATGCCCCCCGTAAAATTTCACGGGCACTACGAACAGCCTGTTCCATAGAAAGAGACGGATTTGCAGCGATTGCAGCGGCCGCTAAGTTAGCCACGGCTAATGCAAATTCTGAAGAATCCTTATTTATACTTACCAATTGAAAACCTCGCGTTTATTTATTAATATTTATTATATCACAAATAAAAGACAAATAAAATCAAAGTAAACCAAAAATATATGTCAAAAGAAAACCGACCTCTTGCTGATTTAATGCGCCCTGTAACAATAAATGAAATTGTTGGGCAACCACAATTATTGGGTGAAAATGGCTTGGTACGGCGTATGGTAGATAACCATAAATTATCTAATTTAATCTTATGGGGCCCCCCTGGATGCGGAAAAACTACCATTGCAAGAGCTTTGGCAAAATCTGTAGATATGGATTTTGTACCTATGTCAGCTGTATTTTCTGGTACAAGCGACATAAAAAAAGCGATGGAAGCGGCATGCATGAACAGAGAAATAGGTCGCTCTACCTTATTGTTTATAGATGAAATCCATCGCTTTAATAAAACACAACAGGATACTCTTTTACCATATCTAGAAGATGGGACTGTGGTTTTTATGGGTGCAACGACGGAAAACCCAAGTTTTAATTTAAACAACGCCTTATTATCGCGCTGTCATATTGGGGTGTTGCAACCTCTATCAACAGAAGATTTAATGACCCTGATATCAAGAGCAGAAAAATTCTTAAATAAAAAAATACCTTTAGACGAATCTGCCCGTCTTCATCTTGCCCAAATGGCGGATGGGGATGCACGATTCTTGCTAAATACAATAGAATATCTATCAAACGCAAACTTTAAAAAGAAATTAACGCCAGATGCTTTAGATGCAGCAATACAAAAGCGAGCCCCCTTATCAGATAAATCTGGGGACGAACATTATAACCTTATATCTGCTGTGCATAAATCGTTACGGGCCAGTGATACAGATGCAGCCTTATATTGGACAGCACGAATGATGATATCTGGTCAAGATCCTATGTATTTATTTCGTCGTCTTACACGATTTGCAATGGAAGACATAGGTTTAGCGGATCCAAACGCTATGCAAATTGCGCTTTCTGCATGGCAGATATATGAACGCATGGGAAGCCCCGAAGGAGATTTAGCCCTGACAGAATTGGTAATCTATCTGGGAACTGCCCCAAAAAGTACTGCAAACTATCGCGCACAAACTGCCGCATACCAAACAGCCAGAGACACTGGCAGTTTGATGCCACCTAAAAATATTTTAAACGCCCCTACCCGCATGATGAAAGATATGGGATATGGTGCAGGATATATATATGAACCTAATACCACATCTGGTTTTAGCGGACAAAATTGTTTTCCAGAATCAATGAGTCGACAAAAGTTTTATTACCCGATTGAGAGGGGTTTTGAACGAGAAATAAAAAAACGTCTTGAATATTGGGATTCTTTAAGAGAGAAAATAAACACTAAAAAGAACTAACGAGAAATTACCTTTTCTAATTGGCTTAACATATATTCTACATTTTTCAACTTATCTGTCTGATACGCCGTAGCGTTAAGATTAGCCCTATTTATTAAACCGGTTAAAGTCTTTCCAGGGCCCAATTCATATACAGACGAAATATTATATTCTGGGAACTTCCCCATTATCTCTAACCAGCGCACACCATGCGTCATTTGATCTGCCAACGCATCCTTTACATCCATAGGATTCGACATAACATTACCAGAATGATTAGAAAACCAATTTGTTTTTGGTGGCCGAACGTTTACCTTTTCCAAACGATTACTTAATAAAACTCTTGCGTTTTCCATTAATACGCAATGGGCTGGAACAGATACATTCAATCGTTTTGCTATTCTTGCCCCTTTTTCTTTTGCCCGCGCAATTACAGCCTCCAAAGCTCGGTTTTGACCACTAATTGTAAATTGATCTAAAGCATTATGATTAGAAATAGCAGCATAACCATGACCAGTTGCGGCCATAAGACACATTTCAACATCTGACTTATCTAAACCGACTATACAGGCCATTCCACCATCACCATTTTTTGTCATTGACATATAAGTAGAACGGGCCGACAATAACCCAACTGCATCTTCAAAACTTAAACTGCCCGCACAATATAAAGCCGAATACTGCCCCATAGAATGTCCTGTCACAGCATATGCAATCTCATATAAAGGCATATTAAATTCTTCTTCTATTACACGCGCAATGGACACAGAATGCGCAAAAGTACACAATGATGTGAATTCTGGTTTGTTTAACAAATTTTGTGTTGCCCCGTTTGAATTATCAAAACATACTTTCGTTATATCTTTATTAGAAATATCTGACACTTGTTCAAAAGTATGCCGAACAACAGCATATTTCTTGAACAGATCATGACCCATCCCTATATACTGAGAACCTTGACCAGGAAAAACAAAAGCTATCTTTTCTGTAATCATACTTATAACAAGTTTTGCACAAAAAAATTAAATGTCAAATATCTAAAATAAAAAATATCCCGCATGACAAGCGGGATGTTTTTGTTTTAGAACAAAATATTTACATTAACGCCAACCTGCAAATTATCACTTTCAAATTCATAATCTAAATGACCTGCATATTGTGTACGTCCATATTGCCGGACAATTTTTCCGCCCAACCATTCTTGGTTATAATGTGGGTTGGTGGCCTTACGCAACGTAAATTGTGCCCCCAAGCGCCAATTTTCATCTAAACGGAAATATGCTTCTGGTATCGCATCAATATAAGCCATTCCACGCACGTCATCAAAAACCCAGCTAGACTTAATGGTTGCGGCCAAAGTCATACCGGCCCATTGACGACCAAACCTATACCCTGCGTAGTATGTAGAATCTGCAAAATAAGGTGTACGAACTTTAGAAGACCCACCAACTTTCAAACCGAACAATACGTCTGAAATAATATTAGCACTATTTCCAGCCGCTGTTCCGACACGGTAAACACCGCCTAAATCAACGGCAGAGAAACCATCTTCTGATCCATCAAAATCTTGTTGAAAGTGGACATTAGCCCCTATAGACAAGCGACTGTTTAACCCATAAGAAATAGATTGCCCTAATCTTAACACATTATCCCAATACGTCAGTGTCGTTTCAGATAAGACGTGCTGTTCTGACAATAAATATAATGGATCCGATGTATCATTATCTAAACTTACAGCATATGCATGTGGCGACATTGATACGATCGTAATAACTGCGGTAAATAATCCTATTAAAAACTTATACATCTCTCCCCTTCTCGTTTTAACTTAGTTTTTATTTAAAAACAGAAGAACTATTTAAATTTGGGTTCCTATAAACCTTAGGAACCCAAATTTGTCCAAACATTAGAACATAAATATTGCTTGTAATCCGACAGAAGCTTCGGAATAGTTATCAATATTCGCAGTCCCCATTTGACGGAACACACCGTCCAGAGCATCTGTCTGCCAGAAAGTCAAATCTTTACCGTCTGCAGAATCCCAAACAGCCATTTTCCCGTACAGGTTTAAAGCAAACCAATCATTAGGTTGCCAACCAATCGCCGCCTTTATGCTGGCTTGGTTGTGCCAATCATAATTTCCTAAAACGGCTTCAAAATTCAATGTCCAATCTTCATCTAAAACACTAAATGCACCGATACCACCTTCTACATAAAACACGTTTTTAGCATCGGTATTATAGGCCATAAAGAATGTCGCATCTTCCCCTGTTTCTGTTTTTCCGTTTATACCATTTCCATATGAATTTCCCTCAAAATTCAAATACCAACCGCGGGCCAATCCATATATTGTAGTAGAACTAATTTTATAACCACCTTTTATATCTAAAATTATATTATTAGATATATCTTGTTGATGCTGATAATATGCAGATGCAGTTGCAATCCACTCGTTAGTATCAACAAAACGCCATTGCATTCCCAAACCAAATAAATTTAACCCGCTATCATCCATCGTATCATCTGGTGCGACAGCCCAGTCGAACTTATAATCAGAAATATCAAAACGTGCCATAGCTAAAACGGATAAGCGATCCGTTATACCATAACTAAAGTCTTCCTTAATAGAAAATTGACTCATGTCCCACTTACCATTAGGATCAGATATTCCACCACCGTCAATTGGTGTTAAGAAAATATCATAAGAATTCATATTATAAGAAAGATCTGTTACAGAACCAAACTTTCCTTTTGTTGGTTGAAAGAAAGGATGAGCTAAATAATATTTACGTTTTAATTCTGTACGATATGTTTCTGCACGCGTTGTACGAACAGATGCTGAAGAATTACCGCTATCATACTGTTTATATAAAGCGCTACGATTCGCAGGTTGCGTATAATAGATATTTTTTGCATCCGCTTCGTCATACGTTTTGGTTGTAGAACGAGTTGTAT